>JADGRM010000015.1 GCA_017880945.1 Gallionella sp.
GCGTGCATGGAAGCCATCCTGGCGCGGAAAATCAAGGCGGGTGATGTGGTGATCATTCGTTATGAAGGCCCCAAGGGCGGCCCCGGCATGCGCGAGATGTTGTCGCCCACCTCGGCGATCATCGGCGAAGGTCTGGGCGATTCAGTCGGACTGATCACCGATGGCCGCTTCTCCGGCGGCACTTACGGCATGGTGGTCGGGCATGTCGCTCCTGAAGCAGCGGTAGGCGGCACGATCGCGCTGGTCAACGAAGGTGACTCGGTGACCATCGATGCGGATCAGCGTTTGCTGCAACTCAATGTGAATGATGAGGAGCTGGCGCGCCGCCGCGCCGCATGGCAACCTCCCGCGCCGCGCTATACTCGCGGTGTGTTGGCGAAATACGCCAAACTGGTGTCGACGGCAAGCAAGGGCGCTGTGACTGATTAAATCAGGAAAATATAATAACCACGGAATACACGGACGACACGGAAAAAACGGAGAGTCACTGATGTTTTGCATACACTCAATGGGTGATGTCATAAAGCTGGTAAATTTGCATTTTCCGTGTGTTCCGTGTGTTCCGTGGTAAAGGATTTTGTCGTATATTTTTTATGGAGTTTTGAAGATGTCAGAAATTACTGCAAGTATGGTCAAGGAACTGCGCGAGATGACGGGTCTCGGCATGATGGAATGCAAAAAGGCACTGGTTGAATCCAACGGCGATTTGAAGGTTGCTGAAGAGCAGCTGCGTATCAAGAGCGGCGCCAAGGCGAGCAAAGCGGCCAGCCGGGTGACCGCCGAGGGCGTAGTCAGAACCTTCATCGCAAATGACGGCAAAACCGGCGCGCTGGTGGAAGTGAACTGCGAAACCGATTTCGTCGCCAAGAATGAAGACTTTGTCGCATTTGCAAAGAATGCGGCCGAGACCGTGGCGAAGAACAATCCGGCTGACCCCGACGCGCTGTCCGGCATGGCGATCGCCAATGGTTCCGGCAGTGTGGAAGAAACCCGCAAGGGGCTGATCATGAAGCTCGGCGAGAACGTCAGTATCCGCCGTTTCGAACGTTACGCGACCACAACCGGCAAGCTGTCCAGCTATCTGCACGGCAGCAAGATCGGCGTGCTGTTGAATTTCACCGGCGGCGACGAAGCGCTGGGGCGCGATCTTTCCATGCATATCGCCGCAAGCAAGCCCAAGTCTATCGATGCTTCCGGTGTGAATCCGGTGGATATCGAGACCGAACGCCGCATTGCTATAGAAAAGGCGCGCGAAGGCGGCAAGCCGGAAGCGATGCTGGAAAAGATCGCCGATGGCACGGTGCAGAAGTTCCTCAGGGAGGTGACGCTGTTGGGGCAGGTGTTCGTCAAGGCCGAAGACGGCAAGCAGACCATCGAGCAATTGCTGAAGAGCAAGGGCGCATCGGTGACCGCGTTTCAGATGTTCGTGGTGGGCGAGGGCATCGAAAAGAAGGTCGAAGACTACGCGGCTGAAGTTGCCGCAGCAGCAGCGGCTGCCAAGGGTTAATTGCGATGAGCGCGCCCGCCTATAAACGCATTCTGCTCAAGCTCAGCGGCGAAGCCCTGATGGGCGACGACAGCTACGGCATCAATCGCGAGGTGATAGCGCGCATCGTTGCCGAGATCGCTGAAGTGGTCGAGTTGGGTGTGCAAGTGGCGATCGTGATCGGCGGCGGCAACATCTTCCGTGGCTTGGCTCCGGCTGCGGCGGGAATGGACAGGGCCACCGCCGATTACATGGGCATGCTGGCCACGGTGATGAATTCAATGGCGTTGCAGGATGCGATGACGCGTGCGGGTCTGGACTGCCGCGTGCAATCCGCATTGAATCTGGAGCAGGTCGCCGAACCGTTTATTCGCGGTAAAGCGCTGCGTTATCTGGAAGACGGCAAGGTGGTGATCTTCGCGGCGGGCATCGGCAGCCCGTTCTTTACCACTGACACCGCTGCCGCCTTGCGCGGCGTGGAAATGTCCGCCGAAGTGGTGATCAAGGCGACCAAAGTAGATGGCGTTTATACCGCCGACCCTAAGAAAGACCCGCATGCGATCCGCTATCAGAGCCTGAGCTTCGATGAGGCGATCAGCAAGAATCTCAAGATCATGGATGCGACGGCACTGACGCTGTGCCGCGACCAGAAATTGCCGATCATCGTGTTCAGTATTTTCAAGCCCGGCGCGCTGAAGCGCGTGGTGCTGGGCGAAGGTGAAGGCACCCTTGTGCGTGTTGATTAGGGTGCGCGTTGATTGACTCAGGAGAAAACCATGATTGCTGAGATTAACCATGATTGCTGGAATTAACCATGATCGCTGAAATCAAGAAGACTACCGAACAAAAAATGCAAAAGTCGCTGGATGCGTTAAAAGCCGACTTGGGCAAGGTGCGCACCGGACGCGCGCATACCGGTTTGCTGGATCATGTGATGGTGGATTATTACGGCAGCCCGACACTGGTGACGCAGGTTGCCAACATCACGCTGGTCGATGCGCGCACAATCGGCGTGCAGCCCTGGGAAAAGAATATGGTCGGCCCGGTCGAGCGCGCGATCCGCGATGCGGACCTGGGGCTGAATCCCGCCACCAACGGCGACATGATCCGTGTGCCGATGCCGATGTTGACCGAGGAACGCCGCCGCGATCTGATCAAGGTGATCAAGGCTGAAGGCGAGACCGCCAAGGTTGCGGTGCGCAACATTCGTCGCGATGCCAATCACACACTTAAAGAAGCGCTCAAAAATAAAGAGATCGCCGAGGACGAAGAGCGTCGCACCCAGGATGAAATACAGAGATTGACCGATCGCTTCGTCACTGAAATCGACAAGGCGCTGACTGCCAAAGAAACCGATCTGATGGCCGTTTGATGAGGACTGAGTATCGAGGACTGAGGACTGAGGGCAGGATCGGGTTTTACTCAGTCCTAAGTCCTCATGCCTCAGTCCTTGTCGAGGGGTTGTAATGGCTTTATTTCAAAGCTCCACCTGCATTATCCCCGACGCTCCTGCGGTCCCGCGCCATGTCGCCATCATCATGGATGGCAATGGGCGTTGGGCGAAACAGCGCTTCATGCCACGTGTGGCGGGACATCAGCGCGGTGTGGAAGCGTTGCGCGAAGTGGTGAAAGCCAGTCGTGATATGGGCGTGGAATACCTCACGGTGTTCGCGTTCAGCAGCGAAAACTGGAGGCGTCCTGCCGCTGAGGTTTCCTTCCTGATGACACTGTTCCTGAAAATGCTGGAACGCGAAGTCGCCAAATTGCACCAAAATAACATCCGCCTGAAAATCATCGGCGACCGCAGCCGTTTCGACGACAAACTCAGGCAGACCATGCGGGATGCGGAGCAGCTTACCGCAGGTAATTCCGCTCTGACGTTGACCATCGCCGTGAACTATGGCGGGCGTTGGGATGTGATGCAGGCGGTGAAAGCCATGCTCAGGGAACATCCGCAACTCGCGCAGACTTTTACCGAGGAAGACCTGCAACCCCACCTCTCGATGAGCGACGCGCCCGAACCGGATCTGTTCATCCGCACCGGCGGCGAGCAGCGCATCAGCAATTTCATGTTGTGGCAGCTTGCTTATACCGAATTGTATTTTACCGACACGCTGTGGCCGGCCTTCGACCGTAACGAATTGGACAAGGCTATCGCCTCTTACCAAAAGCGCGAGCGGCGTTTTGGCCGAACCAGTGAGCAGCTGCCCGGCGAACAGCCGCACAACAAAATGGAGCAAGGAGAGTCGAATGCTTAAACAGCGGGTGATTACGGCGATTATTTTGCTGGTGCTGTTTTTGTTGGCACTGTTCGCCTTGCCCGATGCAGGATGGGCGGCATTTGTGATCGTGATTGTGTTGCAAGGCGCTTCGGAATGGTCGAGATTGGCCAAATTCAGCGGCAATAAAGCTAACTTGTTCTGGTGGTTGACGCTGGCGATGATGCTGGGCCTGGTATGGTTCGATGCTAATTACACACTCGAACAGCAAGCCTTGCCGCATCTGCTGGTTTATGGATTGTCTGCCGTGCTCTGGCTGGCCATCGTGCCCACCTGGCTGATGGTCGGCTGGAAGGTCGAGCAGCCGTTATTGATGGCTTTGGTCGGCTGGATCGTATTGATTCCGACCGGTCTGGCGATGATGGATTTGCGCGGGGGGCATCCGTTGTGGCTACTGGGCATGATGGGGTTGGTATGGATGGCCGACATCGCGGCTTACTTCGCCGGGCGCAGGTACGGAAAAAACAAACTTGCCCCCAGCATCAGTCCCGGCAAGACATGGGAAGGCGTGGCGGGCGCGATGTTTGGGGCTGCAGCGTATGTGCTGGTAGCATGGAGCTTTAGCGGATACAGCTATGCGCTATTGCCGGTATTGCTGGTGGCTTCCTGGTGCTGGGTAGGCTTGGCGGTGTTCGGCGATTTGTTTGAATCGGCGATCAAGCGCCAGGCCGGGGTGAAAGACAGCGGCGCGTTGCTGCCCGGCCACGGCGGCCTGCTGGATCGCATCGATGCGCTGACTTCGACATTGCCGCTCGCCGCGCTGGCGATTTTGTTGCAGCACCTGGGTTGAAAGCGATGCAACATCTGACCGTTCTCGGTTCCACCGGCAGTATCGGCACCAGCACGCTGGACGTGGTCGCGCGCCATCCCGATAAATTCCGGATCGTCGCATTGACGGCAAATAGCCAGGTCGATTTGTTGTTCAGGCAATGCCAGCAATTCAAGCCTGGTTATGCGGTGATGCTGGATGAAGCTGCCGCCATACAGTTGCGCCAGCGTGTACGCGAAGCCGGCTTGAGCACCGAGGTGTTGAGCGGTGTCGCCGCTCTGGAGCAGGTCGCCGTGTTGCCGGAAGTCGATGCGGTGATGGCGGCTATCGTCGGGGCGGCGGGCTTGCGCCCCACGCTGGCGGCGGCGCATGCGGGCAAGAAAATCTTGCTGGCGAACAAAGAGACGCTGGTGATGGCGGGGAACGTGTTCATGGATGCGGTACGCGCCAGCGGTTCCGCGCTGTTGCCGATCGACAGCGAGCATAACGCGATCTTTCAGGCCTTGCCGCGCGGTTATAACGGTGATCTGGCGGGTAATGGTGTGCGCCGCATCCTGCTGACCGCTTCTGGTGGCCCGTTCCGCAACACCCCTTTGAGCGAGTTGCAGGACGTCACGCCGGAGCAGGCCTGCGCGCATCCCAACTGGGTGATGGGGCGCAAGATTTCGGTGGACTCGGCAAGCATGATGAACAAGGGTCTGGAAGTCATCGAGGCACACTGGCTGTTCAACGCGAGTGCCGATGACATCCAGGTGGTGGTACATCCGCAGAGCGTGATTCATTCGCTGGTCGAGTATGTGGACGGCTCGGTGCTGGCGCAACTCGGCAATCCGGATATGCGCACGCCGATCGCCTATGGCTTGGCGTATCCGGAACGTATTGACGCTGGCGTGGCGCCGCTGGATCTGTTCAAGATTGCGACGATGAATTTTACCGCACCCGATTTCGAACGCTTTCCTTGTCTGGCCCTGGCATACCAGGCTCTGCGCGCAGCAGGCACGGCCCCGGCGGTATTGAACGCCGCAAACGAAGTGGCGGTGGCGGCATTCCTCGACAAGCAGATTTCCTTCTTGTCCATTCCGCGCGTCATCAAGTCGGTGCTGGATGCGTTGCCTGTCGGTACTGTCGGCTGTCTGGACGATGTGCTGGGCGCCGATACCGAAGCGCGTCGCGCCGCACAACAACAACTCAAAAAATCAAGCAGATGATTACCTTGCTCGCATTTGTCGGTGCAATCGCGCTGTTGGTGGTGTTCCATGAATACGGACACTATTGGGTGGCGCGCCGTTGCGGTGTGAAAGTGCTGCGTTTTTCGCTGGGCTTCGGCAATGTAATTTACAGAAAACGTTTTGCCAACAGCGATACCGAGTGGGTGATTTCCTCGATTCCACTGGGTGGCTACGTCAAGATGCTGGACGAGCGCGAAGAAGAAGTTGCGCCGGAGGATTTGCCCTATGCCTTCAGCCGCAAGCCGGTGTTGCAGCGCATGGCGATCGTGGTGGCAGGTCCGCTGGCGAATTTTTTGCTGGCCATCGTGTTGTATTGGGGTTTGTTTGTCCACGGGGTGCCGGGGTTGAAGCCGATGCTGGGCGAAGTGCCTGCCGGCACACCTGCGGCCATCGCGCAGATGCAACCGGGCGAGACCATACTCAGCATCAATGGCGAGGCCATCCCGAGTTGGCAGGAATTGCATTGGCGCTTGCTGGATTTGGCCCTGCAGCAGGGTGAAGTGAGAATCGAGGCAAAGGACGCCAGCGGCACATCATTGTTACATGTGCTGGACATGAGCGGTCTGGCTGCCAAGGATCTGGACGGCGACTTTCTCGACAAGCTTGGACTGCATCTCTATCAACCCGTCATTTTGCCCGTCATCGGCAATGTTGCCAATGACAGTGTGGCCCAACGCGCCGGCCTGCAAGCGGGCGATCGAATCTTGCATGCCAATGGTGTGCCGGTGCAGCGTTGGATGGAGATAGTGGAAGTATTGCGCGCGCATCCGGAGCAAACGGTTCAGCTTGATATTCAACGCGGTGAAAAGACGCTGAATATTGCGGTGGTTCCGCAAGCTGTTGTCGAGTCGGGCAAAACAGTGGGGAAGATAGGCGCAGCTCCGGAGGTTGATAAGCAGGCTTGGCAGGCGATGTTCACCGAGGTCAGCTACGGTCCGCTGGAAGCGCTGATGCAGTCGCTGCGCAAAACATGGGAAACCACCGCCATCAGCCTGAAAATGATGGGCAAGATGGTGACGGGGGAAGTATCGATGAAAAATCTGAGCGGCCCGATCACGATTGCCGATTATGCCGGGCAGTCCGCCAAAATGGGCGTGGTGGCTTATCTGAGTTTTCTTGCATTGATCAGCATCAGCCTGGGCGTGTTGAATTTGTTGCCCATTCCCTTATTGGATGGCGGGCACTTGCTGTATTATGTCGCCGAATTGCTTAAGGGCAGTCCGGTCTCCGAGCGATCATGGGAAATCGGCCAGAAGATCGGCATCGCGTTGCTCGGTACGCTGATGGTCTTTGCAATATACAACGACATTAATCGCTTTGTTTCAGGTTAAAAAATGAATTTAAAAACGCTGGCAGGGATGATCTTCCTGCTTTGTACCTTTCCTGCCTGGGCAATCGAGCCGTTCACCGTCAAAGATATCCGCGTCGAGGGCATTCAGCGTACCGAGGCCGGGACGGTGTTCAGTTATCTGCCCATCAAGGTTGGCGACACCATGGATGACCAGCAGGCAGCGGCGGCGATCCATGCCTTGTATGCCACCGGATTTTTCAAGGATGTGAAACTGAAAGCAGATCATGGCGTGTTGATCGTGCAGGTGCGCGAACGGCCTTCGATCGCGAGTATTGAAATCAATGGCGCCAAGGATTTTCCCAAGGATCAACTCAAGGAAAGCATGAAATTTGCGGGATTGGCCGAAGCGCGTATTTTCGACAAGGGTGCGCTGGACAAAGCAACACAAGAGTTGAAACGCCAGTATGTCGCGCGTGGCAAATATGCGGTTAACGTGACGACCACCGTCACTGAGTTGGAACGCAATCGGGTCAGTATCGTGTTCAATGTGGTGGAAGGCGAAGTTTCCAAAATTAAGCAGATCAATCTGATTGGCAATAAGGCCTACAAAGAAGCCGAGCTGCTGGATCTGATGAAACTCGGCACGCCAGGGTGGTTTGCCTGGTTCAGCAGCAACGACCAGTATTCCAAGCAAAAACTTTCAGCAGACATGGAAACGCTGCGTTCGTTCTATATGGACAACGGCTACCTGGAATTCAATATTGATTCCACCCAGGTTTCGATCACACCGGACAAAAAGGATATCTATATCACCATCAACTTTACCGAGGGCGAAAAATATACCGTTGCCAAAGTGAGCGTGTCCGGTGATACGCCGATACCCAAAGAAGAAATCGAAAAGCTCATACAGGTGAAAGCAGGGGGTACCTTCTCGCGCAAGGCGTTGACAGAAACCAGCAAGAAGATCGGTGAGCGTTTTGGGCAGGAGGGGTATGCCTTTGCCAACGTGAATGCGATTCCGGAAATCGACAAGGAAAAGCATCAGGTTTCTTTCAACTTTGTGGTGGACCCGGGCCAGCGCGTGTATATTCGCCGCATCAACATTGCGGGAAACAACAAAACCCGTGATGAAGTCATACGCCGCGAGTTCCGCCAGGTCGAAGGGGAGTGGTTCGATGTGGACAAGGTCAAAAAGTCCAAACAGCGCGTGGACAAACTTGATTTCTTTTCCGAGGTGAATATTGAGACCCCGCCAGTGCAAGGCGCTACAGACCAAATGGATGTGAACGTATCTGTCAAGGAGAAATCGACCGGGAATGTGTCGGTGGGTGCGGGCTTTTCAAGTGGCGAAGGCCTTGTGCTAACCGGGGGTGTGACACAGTCCAATTTGTTCGGCAGCGGCAACTATTTGTCGACTCAAATCAACACCGGAAAGATCAATCAGATCTACTCGGTTTCCTACACCAATCCTTATTTTACCGATGATGGCGTGAGTCGCGGTTTCGATGTATATAAACGCAACACCGATTCGCAAAGTACGGCAATCAGCCAATATTCATCCCATACATTGGGTGGCGGAGTACGTTTCGGCGTGCCGATAGGCGAGGATACGAGCATCAGTTACGGCATGGCGGTCGAAAGGACACAATTGGGGTTGCTGGCGAACCCTCCGACCCGGTTGCTGCAATATGTCAATATTTTCGGCTCGGCCAACAATACCGTGTTGGGGACGATCGGTTGGGGCAGGGATAGCCGCGATAGTGCGATTTATACCACCGAGGGCATGGTGCAAAGGGCATCACTCGAAGTTGCCTTGCCGGTGTTCGATATACGTTATTACAAGCTGAGTTACCAGCATCAATGGTTTCATCCGGTGAACAGCGATATCACCCTGCTGTTAAATGGCGAGGCTGGTGTTGCAGGCGGTTATGACGGAAAACAAATGCCATTCTTCAAGAATTATTATGCCGGCGGTCCCGGTTCCGTTCGCGGCTATGACAGCAATTCACTTGGTCCGCGTGATTCGACGGGTGCAGTATTGGGTGGTCCGCGTCGCGTACTCGGTGGGGCGGAACTGTTGGCACCTTTCCCCGGGATGGGCAAGGAAAAATCCGTACGTCTGAGCGGATTTATCGATGCGGGCGCAATCTATGGGCCTGGTGACCTGCCTGGCAGTGCCGGAATGCGCTATTCTGCAGGCGCGGCTGTTACCTGGATATCACCGGTTGGGCCGCTTAAATTTAGTTATGCTGTACCGATCAATAAGCGCCCGGAGGACAAGTTGCAGAGATTCCAATTTACATTGGGTTCGGTGTTCTGATAGAACAATTAGCCATTCGACTAGTATGATAAAAGACATCATCCAAGTCGCTGGTTATGATGAAGCTACTAAGCATTGGCTAAGCCAACAAAGAACGTTGGCAAGCCACTACTTATGATGGAACGACTGGTATAGCTACTAGCCATCTGACTAACCCTGCAAAAGACGCTGGGCAAGTCATTGGTTATAGCCATTCGACTAGGATGATGTGGAGGTGGTGGATAATGAAGACAATGATTAAAGCAGGGATATTGGCTGTGTTGCTGGGTATGGCAGCGGCTCAGGCTGCGGATTTCAAGGTGGGTGTGGTAGATACCGAGCGGGTATTGCGCGAGTCTGCTCCTGCGGTAATGGCGGAAAATAAAATCGAAAAGGAATTTTCCGGGCGTGATCAGGAAATCAAGAAGCTGGTGAAGCAGGCAAAAGAGCTGCAAGTTCTGCTGGAGAAAGAAGACTCGAAGTTTTCGGATGCCGATCGCCGCAACAAGGAACGCGAATTGACCACCATGAACTCGGAGTTGCAACGCATGCAGCGTGAATTTCGCGAGGATCTGAACATGCGCAAGAACGAAGAATTGGCCATCGTGCTGGAACAGGCCAACAAGGCAATTCAGGCGATTGCAGAAACGGACAAGTACGACCTGATCTTGCAGGAGGCGGTGTATCGCAATCCAAAAATTGACATCACCGATAGGGTGATCAAGCATCTTGCCGAGAGTAAAGCCGATAGCAAGGCCGGCAAATAAACAGAATCGCCAGCATGACAGATTCCTACAGATTGTCCGAGATCGCGGCGCATTTGGGCGGGCGCGTGTTGGGTGATGCCGGGGTGCGCATATCCCAGATCGCAACGCTGGAAAAAGCGCAACCGGATCAAATCAGTTTTCTCACCAACAGCAAATATCGTGCACAGCTTGCCAGCACCCAGGCCGGTGCAGTGATCCTTGGCGAAGCGGATGCGGACGCGACCGGGTTGCCGCGCATCATCTCGGATAACGCCTACGCGTATTTCGCCAGGGTTTCGGCCTTGCTGAATCCTTTGCCTGAAGCCAAGCCCGGGATACATCCCGGTGCGTTCATCGGCGCGGGTGCTGCGATAGATGCGACTGCCAGCATCGCTGCGACTGCCGTGATCGGCGAGGGCGCCAGGATAGGGGCGTACAGCGTGGTTGGCGCGGGCTGCTGCATCGGAGCGAATGTGGTCATCGGCAGCCATGCGCGCCTGTATCCGCGAGTGGTGATTTATCACGGCTGCGTGATAGGCGATAATCTGATCGCGCATTCCGGCGCGGTGATCGGATCGGATGGATTCGGTTTTGCGATGGATGCGGGCCGCTGGATCAAGATCCAGCAAATCGGCCGGGTGGTGATCGGCAATGATGTCGAGATCGGCGCGAACACGACTATCGATCGCGGCGCGCTGGATGACACGGTGATCGAGGACGGCGTGAAGCTGGACAACCAGATCCAGGTGGCGCATAACGTGCGCATCGGCGCGCACACCGCGATCGCCGGGTGTGTCGGCATCGCGGGCAGCACCACCATCGGGCGATACTGCCGGATCGGCGGCAGCGCGGGGATACTGGGGCATTTGCAAATTGCGGATCATGTGGAAATCGCGGCGTTCACGCTGATCGGGAAGTCTATCCGCGAAGCAGGTTCCTACGCCGCCATTTTCCCGTTTTCCAGGAGCGAAGATTGGCGCAAGAACACCGTTCATCTGCGTCATCTGGACGAACTGGTGCAGCGTGTCAAGACTTTGGAACAAGAGCTTAAAGCCATCAATTTGAAAAATTGAAACGGGCATCACTTAAAAGGAAAGACCGATGAGCATACAGATGGATATAAATGAAATCACCAAACTTCTCCCGCACCGCTATCCGTTTTTGTTGATAGACCGCGTGCTGTCGATGGAACCCGACAAGAGCATCGTGGCGCTGAAAAATGTGACCATCAACGAACCGTTTTTTCCGGGACACTATCCGCACTACCCGGTGATGCCCGGCGTGCTGATCATCGAGGCGATGGCACAAGCCGCCGCGCTGTTGTCGTTCAAATCCATGGGTGCAGGAGCGAACGAAAAATCGGTGTATTATTTTGCCGGCATCGACGGTGCGCGATTCAAGCGCCCAATCAGCCCCGGCGATCAAATGATCATCAAGGTGTCACTCATCCGCAGTATGCGCGGCCTGTTCAAATTCAGCGCGGTCGTCGAAGTGGATGGGCAACTGGCCGCCGAAGCGGAGCTGATGTGCACAGTAAAAGCGGTTCCATAATGCGCCATCCCACTGCCATCATTCACCCGAATGCCAGTCTTGCCGATGACGTCGAGGTGGGCGCGTATACCATTATCGGCGAGCATGTCGAGATAGCTTCGGGAACCTGGATCGGACCTCATGTTGTAATCGAGGGGCACACTCGCATTGGTAAAGCCAATCGCATCTTTCAGTTTTGCTCGGTAGGCGCAATACCACAAGACAAGAAATATGCGGGTGAGCCTACGCGCCTGGAGATTGGCGATAACAACACTATCCGCGAATTTTGCACCCTCAATACGGGTACGGTTCAGGATATTGGCGTCACACGCATAGGTAGTGACAATTGGATCATGGCTTACGTACATGTGGCGCACGACTGCCAGATTGGCAGCCACACCATCATGGCTAATGGAGCGACTCTGGGTGGCCACGTGCATGTGGGTGACTGGGTATTTCTGGGCGGACTGTCCGGCGTGCATCAGTTTGTGCGTATCGGCGCACACGCGATGACCGGTTTTCAAACACGCTTGTCGCAGGATCTGCCACCCTATGTTACCGCAGCCGACAATCCGGCTGTGGCACACGGCATCAACTCGGAAGGTTTGAAGCGGCGCGGATTTTCCGGCGAGTCCATCATGGCGATCAAGCGGGCTTACAAAACGCTGTATAAATCCGGTCTAGGCTTCGAGGAAGCCAAAGCCGCGATCCAGTCGCAAGCGGCGGAGCATGCCGAGTTGCAGCCGCTGGCAGATTTCCTCGCCGCAACAACGCGCGGCATCATTCGTTAACAAAGACCTCTGCACCACTACTGCGCTTGGTTATACTTCGTCAAAAAGTGGCTCGAAATCGTCATGTATAAACACATACATTCCGGTTTTTCGCCCCTTTTTTCCTCGTCTAACCTGCGCTCGCTACGTTGTGCAGAGGCCTTTAAATAGGTTATTTAAATGCCGCAAAAAAAAATCACAGTGGGTATCGTCGCGGGCGAAGCATCCGGCGATCTGCTCGGCAGCCACTTGATGACAGCCCTGAAAGCAGCACGTCCCGATCTGAAGTTCGTGGGTATCGGCGGACCCAGGATGAAATCCGCCGGTATGGAAGTTTTGTTCCCGATGGAAAAGCTTGCGGTGCTCGGCTACGTTGATGTGCTGCGTCACTATCTCGAGATTGTCGGCATTCGCCGCAAATTGCGAGCTTACTTTCTGGCTAATCGCCCGGATTTGTTCATTGCGGTAGACGCGCCGGATTTCAATCTCGGTCTGGAACTCGCGCTCAAGCAGCAAGGCATTCCAACCATCCACTACGTCAGTCCTTCAATATGGGCGTGGCGCGGCGAACGCATCCACAAGATCAAGCGTGCGGTTACGCACATGCTGGCGCTGTTTCCGCACGAGTCCAAGATCTACCAGCAAGCCGGTGTGCCGGTGGATTATGTCGGACATCCACTTGCAGATATGTTGCCGGAGCAACCGAAACGTGCCGAGATGCGCGAGTCGATGCGCATCCCGCTGAAAGCAAGAGTGTTCGCATTTCTTCCCGGCAGTCGCCAGAGCGAAGTCAAATATCTTGCGCACACCTATATTGAAACTGCCAAACTGATCTTGCAGCGTCTGCCGGATGCACGCTTTCTGGTGCCGCTGGTGAGCCGTGAAACCCGCGGGATTTTCGAGCAGGCTCTTTATGATTGCGATGCGCAGGAATTGCCGATCACCATGCTGTTCGGACATGCGCAGGATGCGATGATCGTTGCCGATGGCGTATTGGTCGCTTCGGGGACCGCCACGCTGGAAGCGGCATTGCTCAAGCGACCGATGGTGATCACCTATCGCATGCCGGCGTTGTCGTGGTGGTTGATGAAACGCAAACGTTATCAACCGTACGCAGGCTTGCCTAACATTTTGTGCGAACGATTCGTCGTGCCGGAATTGATGCAGGAAGATGCCACGCCGGAGAATCTCACCCAGGCGCTGCTCAATCTGGTCAACGACAAAAATGCGGTCGCACAGCTGGAGCAGACATTCACCGAACTGCATCTGTCGCTACGCCAGAACACCGCGCAGAAAGCGGCTGCGGCCATCCTGCCGTATTTGCCAACCACATAAATCCCCTCGCCCGCTTGATGAAACTACTAGCCATTCGACTAAGCTGGCAAACAACGCCAACCAAGTCACTGGTTATGCGGGATAAGGGCTAGGGGAGAGGGAAAATCATTCAATCTACCATCCTGATCTGCGGCGTGGATGAAGCCGGGCGAGGCCCCTTGGCCGGTCCGGTCAGTGCGGCAGCGGTGATACTCGACCCGGACTATCCCATCGCCGGCTTGGCCGACTCAAAAAAACTCTCCGAACGGCAACGCGACCTGCTCGCCCCCGTCATCCGCGAACGCGCATTGGCATGGGCGGTCGCCTACGCCGATGTCGGCGAAATTGACCAGCTCAATATCCTGCAAGCCACGCTGCTGGCGATGCGCCGCGCCGTGCTGGCCTTGCATATCCAGCCGCAGCAAGTGCTGGTGGACGGCTTGTATTGCCCTCAGACCGGCATTCCCAGCCAGGCAATCGTGAAGGGTGACAGCAAGGTGGCCGCGATTTCCGCCGCTTCTATCTTGGCTAAGACCGCGCGTGACGCGCTGATGCTGCAACTGCATGAACAATATCCGCGCTACGGATTCGCCGACCACAAAGGCTACCCCACTGCCGCGCATCTCGCCGCGTTGCGCGAACATGGCGTGTCGGCTGTGCACCGCAAGAGTTTCAGGCCGGTGCGTGAGCTGCTGTCTCCTCGCTAGAAATTGGGATTTGGTTAGAGAAGGTTATTTTCGGGTATCGTATTGCTTTATCAACTTATAGACTGACAACATACCATGGCCATGTTCAAACTCATCCATCTGCTTGCCGCTCTGATCTGGGTGGGCGGGATGTTTTTTGCCTACGTGGTGCTGCGTCCCGCCGCAGTGGAAGTTCTCGAACCGCCGCAACGCCTGCGCCTGTGGGATGCGGTGTTTCGCCGTTTCTTCCACTGGGTGTGGGGTGCGGTCGGCTTGCTGTTGGTCAGCGGCTTTTATATGGTCTATCTGTATGGCGGTTTCTTCAGCGCGCAGCGTCATGTGCATGTCATGCTGGCCTTGGGGCTGGTGATGATGGCGATTTACGGCTACGTGTTCTTCGCCTGTTACGCGCCGTTTAACCTGCATGTCGCCAAACAAAACTGGAAGGAGGCGGGCGCGATGCTGGGCAAGATACGCAAGCTGATCGCGGTGAATCTGGCCCTGGGGTTGCTGACCGTATGCGTGGCCGTGATCGGCGCAGCGTGGGCGTAGGCGGGCTTGCGGTGATGAGGCAGGGCGTAATTCGGCTTGCCACTTTGGCATACTGGCGGGCGATTTAAACCACCATTGGTTTCTGACGCTTTATGACAGCCGGGAAATTATTTTACAACTATCAGCTTGGAGAAACAGGCAATGAACGCAACAAACAGTGTCGCACAACTCAAGGAACGTCTGAACAAGGATGGTAACGATATCGAAGCCGCGATATCTCTGGGTAACATCTTTTACGATAATGGGGATGCAGCGCAATCCATACTCTATTACCAGCGTGCCCTGGCTATCAATCCCGATCTGCCGGGCGTGCGCACCGATCTCGGCACGATGTATTGGCGCAATGACGATATCAGCCTGGCTGAACTGGCTTTCCGTGACGCGATCGCGCGTGCCCCCAGCTTCGGTCATGCCTACGTGAACCTTGGTTTGTTATTGCACCGTGCCAAAGACAACGTCAAAGAAGCACGTGCTGTCTGGCAACAACTGCTGGCAATCAATCCGGATCATGATGTGGCGACCAAGGCGAAGGAGTTGTTGCAGGAAACAGCGGCGCTGATCAACTAGTCTCTTCATAGGCATTAACGGGAATGTCGTAATGAAAGACCTGACCCCGTGTCTTTTGCTTTTGGCCGACTTGATTTGCCCATGAAACACCTCCGTATGGCTAGGCGGAGGTGTCAACTAATTTGGGGGAAGGTTACAGTCCCGCTTGAACGACGGGTTAGCGGGTTTTGGGCCAACGACTCGGATTGCGGGCATCATGCAACACAGCCAAAATATGTACGAGATTATCCCGCACTGCATAAAACAAACCGTAGGGAAACCGAGGAAGGAGAGCTCGGCGAACATTGGAAATTACCTCAGCATAAAGCAGAGGGGCCTGCTCTAGACGTTTTAGCTGTAACTCCATTGCGGCGATGAATTCTTCACCGAGACCGGGGCTCTGCGATTCGTACCACTCTTGAGCTTCGCCAATTTCACGCAACGCTCGCGTGGAAAATTTTAGGCGGAACGCCATGAGCCATCTTTAAGGCGTGATTTCACCTGATCCCAAGAATAACCCGCTTCCGGGTTTGCCTCGAACTCCTTCAGGCGTGCTTCGAGTTCGGCCTTTAGCGCAGGTGAAATTTCCACCGCTTCAGGAACCGCTGCAACGCTGTCCCAAATTAGCTCAACGAGACGGATACGTTCCTGTACCGGAAGCTCAAGAATGTCGGCAATAGAAATATTGTTCATGTCGGACATTGTACCCTTTTTCGGAAAACACGCTAACGTGGAGCTAAGGGGCTGCGCGCTTTTGCGAAGTCCCGCTTGAGCGTAGGGTTAGACATGTCAGCATATTATTTCCAGTCATCCCAGAAGTCCCACCCGCCACGTTGTTTTGGATTTTTATCTTCCTCT
>JADGRM010000150.1 GCA_017880945.1 Gallionella sp.
GGAATTTTTGCAGGACGATAATCTGACGGTCGCGGTGCTCGATCCGCAGCCTCTTTCCGGCAAGCCGAAACACAAGACAGAAGGAGGATCGTCAAATGTTCGCTAATTTAAAACGGGTCAAATCCTTACTGGCCAAATCCATTGGGGTTGCAGCATTGTGCTGTATTTCAACCATTGCGTTTGCTACTCCCAACATCCAGCACTGGCAGAGCGCCAGCGGCGCAAAGGTGTTGTTCGTGGAAGATCACGACATCCCGATGCTGGATGTGGCGGTAACCCTTCAGGCTGGAAGCAGTTTTGACGCGGCGGGCAAATCCGGCGTGGCGGGGCTGACTCATCAGCTGCTGGATTCCGGTTCTGAAGGCTTGAGCGAGGACGAAATATCGCGCGGAATGGCGGACATCGGCGCGCAATTCGGCGGTGGTTTTGATCCGGATCGTTCCAGCATATCTTTGCGTACGTTGAGCAGCGCGGCGCAGCGCGACAAGGCGTTGGACATCATGGCACGCGTGCTGCAACACCCGGTGTTTCCGGAAGCGATCCTGGCGCGTGAAAAAGTCCGGCTGATCGCCGCCCTGAAAGAAGCGGAGACCAAGCCGGAAAGCATCGCAGAAAAGGCTTTTCAGAAAGCGGTGTTCGGCACACATCCTTATGCGCTGCTTGGCTCGGGCGAAGTGGAGAGTGTGGAAAAAATCACCATCCAGGATCTGGGCGACTTTTATCGCGCACATTATCAGGATGGCCATGCGGTAGTCGCCATCATGGGTGATGCGACGCGTGCCCAGGCGGAAGCGATCGCGCAGCAGCTCACCGCACAGTTGCCGACATCTGATGAAACTACTGATGGGACTACTAGCCATCTGACTAACCCAGCAAAAGACGCTGGGCAAGTCATTGGTTATAGCCATTCGACTAGGCCATCAAAGAACGCTGGCCAAGTCGCTGGTTATGCTGCACCGGCCGTATTGCCCAAAGTCGTGATGAAGATCGCCGCGAGCGAGCAGCGCATCAGCCATCCCGCCAGTCAAAGTCACATCCTGATCGGTGCGCCGGGCATGGCGCGCAACGACCCGGATTTTTTCCCGCTGTATGTCGGCAATTACACCCTGGGCGGCGGTGGCTTCGTGTCGCGCCTGATGGATGAGGTGCGCGAGAAGAAAGGCCTGGCCTATAGCGTCTACAGCTACTTCATGCCGCTCAAACAGCCGGGTGCGTTCCAGATCGGCCTGCAGACCAAGAAGGAACAGGCCGATGAAGCGCTGCAACTGGCGCGCAAAACGCTCGCGGACTTCATCGCCCAAGGCCCGACAGAAAAGGAGTTGCAGGCCGCCAAGCAGAACATCATCGGCGGATTTCCGCTGCGCATCGACAGCAACCGCAAGATACTCGACTACCTGAGCATTATCGGATTCTACGATCTGCCGCTGACCTATCTGGACGATTTCACGCGCAATATCGATCAAGTGACCGTGGCGCAGATTCGCACTGCGTTTGCGCGCCACATCGATCCGCAGGCGATGGCGACGGTGATCGTGGGGGCGCCGGAAGGAATCGCGAAATAGCGAGCGACAAGTTGAGGGCGTCTCTAAAAATCCAGAGTTCGCCCGAATGCAAGGCGCGGAAAAAGTTTCGCCGCGCCGCATATGTACGATATGTAAGCAAGAAAGTTTTTCCGCAACACAGCATAACCAGCCACTTGGTAGCCGTTAACCAATGACTTGGTTGGCGTAGTTTGCCAACTTAGTCAGATGGCTATGCAAAGCCTTTTGGCGACTTGACTTGCCCAGCGTCTTTTGCTGGGTTAGTCAGATGGCTAGTAGTCTTATCAGTTGTTCGATCAGTTGGGATGAAATGTGGATTTTTAGAGATGCCCTTGAATAAGGTCAGGATCATCGGCGGCGCTCTGCGTCGCCGCATGATCAGCTTTCCCGATGCGGAAGGCTTGCGCCCCACCCCGGATCGCGTGCGCGAGACCCTGTTCAACTGGTTGGGGCAAACAATGTACGGGCGCACCTGCCTGGATTTGTTCGCCGGCAGCGGCGCGCTGGGCTTTGAGGCCGCTTCGCGCGGTGCCGAGCGGGTGGTGATGGTGGAGATGAACCGCACGGTTCTGCGCGCCTTGCAGGACAACGTTAAAAAGCTGGGCTGCGCGAATGTGTCCGTACAGGGGCAGGATGGGCTAGAATTCGCCTCTCGCGATGTGCACAAGTATGACGTGATCTTCCTGGATCCGCCGTTTCAGAGCGATTATCTGCCCAAGCTGCTGGAAATCCTGCCGCAACGCCTGAACGAGAATGGCGTGGTATATGTCGAGTCTGGGGCAGCGATAGAAATTCCACCGCCCTGGCAGGCGATCAGGTCCGGCAAGGCAGGGCAGGTGCATTATCAGTTACTACAAGTTAAATAAATCCACTTTTGTGGGATGAAGCGCAAGGAGCCGCCAACCCCCTTCCTAACCTTCCCCCAGAGGGGGAAGGAACGATCGCCTCCTCTCCCTTCGGGGGAGGATTGAGGTGGGGGCTGTGCGAATGACGAGGCATATCAGATTGATAGACGAGGAATGAGCGAGCACGCGACACCGCGATTCGCCCACAAAATGGATTTAAAATGATTAAGGTAGTTTATCCGGGAACATTCGATCCCATCACCCGCGGCCATGAAGATGTCGTGCGGCGCGCTGCCGGATTGTTCGGCGAGGTGATCGTGGCGGTGGCGGAAAGCCGCGCGCAAACCTTGTTTGATTTGGCGGAGCGGGTGGAGATCGCGAGCGAGGTGTTCGCTAATTTCCCCAACGTGCGCGTGGAAGGATTCGGCGGCCTGTTGATGAACTTCGTGCAGGCGCACGATGCGCGTGTCGTGTTACGCGGCTTGCGCGCGGTGTCGGATTTCGAATACGAGTTTCAATTGGCGGGCATGAACCGCAATCTGTATCCCGAGGTCGAGACGCTGTTCCTGACCCCGGCGGAACAGTACACGTTCATCTCGGCCAGTATGGTGCGCGAAGTCGCGCGCTTCGGCGGCGATGTCAGCAAGTTCGTATCGCCCTATGTGATGGACAAATTGCAGCGCAAGTATAATTTCTCGCAGGATTAGTTAGTCCTGTGGAGCTGGATCGTAAAGAGGAGAAGTAACATGGCACTGATGATCACCGATGAATGTATCAACTGCGACGTGTGCGAGCCGGAATGCCCGAACGACGCGATCTCGCAAGGCGATACCATTTATGTCATCGACCCCAATAAATGCACCGAATGCGTGGGCCACTACGATACGCCGCAATGCGTGGAGGTGTGCCCGGTGGATTGCATCCCGATGAATCCCGAGTACAAGGAAAGCAAAGAGCAGCTGCAGGTCAAGTATGAGAAGCTGATGGCCGCGAAGGGTAAATAGCATCCCCCAAAAATGTAGGAGCGGGCCATGCCCGCGAGCAACTCTAATATCGCGGGCATGGCCCGCTCCTACATCTGGTTAGCGTTTTCCCCACCCACCCGACTCCGCATTATTTTGGTTTCCCTTGAATCGGCGCAGGCAAGTGCTTGGGCGATTTGATCCTGATCTGCTTGTTCACGCTCCTTTCGCCGAACACCACCTGAATCGCGCCTACCGGCACTTCAAATACACCCGCCAGATAGCGCATCATGTGTGCGGTGGCACCCCCCAGGCGTGGAACGGCGGCGGCATAAACCTCGAGTTGATGACCGACGACTTTGCCGATGGCATCGCGCTTGGCATTGGGACGGCCAAGGATGTTGAGCACCAGTGTGTCTCCTTCCCAGTGGTAGAACGGCGCGGATTTTTGCGGGCTAAATAGCGGCAATTCTTTTAGCGTTTTCCCCAAACGCCATTGATTGCTTCCGCATCGCGGCTTGCGCCCAGCGCGGGCAGACCGTAGAAGTCGAGCAGCGTGTGCAACACACTGTAGTGATCAATGCGCTGCGTACTTACACCCGCGTTCACCATCGGCCCCACCAGTAGCGTCACCACGTGGTTGCCCTCGTGATAGTCGTCCTCATCCCAGGTGAGTATCAACAGGCTGTTGTGCTTGAATGCCCAAGCTACGTATGGCTCGATGTGGGTCTTCAGCCACTGGTCCGCCGCCTCGAAACTGCCGTCGTGCATATCGTTGTTCTGATCCGGGATCACAAATGACACGGTCGGCAGTTTGGAAAAATCCCGCGGGAAATCGGCAAAGCGCTTGTTCAGCTCGGCGGGCAAGCGCGTACCTTGCCAGTTGCTCGCAGGGTTATGCTTGCGCTGATATGCACCGGACATGCAGCTCATATCGCCCGTTGCGGGCAATGATTCGGCGAAGCTGGCGAAGCCGAGACCCGCGTCCAGCAAAGTCGAGGCGAGGTTGCCGGTGTCGAAAGAATACGGGCAGGAATTGTTGGAGACGCCCTGTGTGGAGCCGGAGAACAAAGCCAGGTAGTTCGGCTGGCTGGGATGCGATACACCATAAGCCTCGGTGAACAACATCCCGCGCTTGGCCAGCGCGTATATGTAGGAAGCGCTGTTGCGCTTGTCCATGATCTGCGCATAACCGCGATTTTCCTCGATGACCACCACCACATGATCGGGGCGCGGCAAGCGCTCGGCATGGGCAGCGGGCGCGAGAGTCAACGCGAGCAGGGCGATGGCGAGTAAGCGCCTGGTGTTCTTCATGGAGTTCTTAAAAATTACCGTTCGTCCTGAGTGCCACGCATAGCGTGGTGTATCGAAGGAGTGAACGGAAGACAGTTATTTTTCCGCGTCTTCAATTTTCTTTTTCGATTCCTCGGTATTTTTTTGCACCATCTGATCTACAGCCTTGGCATTATCAAGTACTTCGCGTTGCGGCGCGGCGATCTTAGGAGCGGGTGGTTTGTCACAGGCAGTGAGCAACAGAACGACGGCGAGCAAGATGTATTTCATGTTTCCTCCGGTTGGGGATTTTCAGGTAGAACCCTAACGAAAATTTGTCGGCAAGGTAGCCGTGAAGAACCAGATATCACTCTAGCACAAACCGCCATTACTTCTGGCAACTCCCGCAGTAGAAACTGGAACGCTGTCCCTGTTTGATTTGTTTGATCGGCGCACCGCAACGCCGGCACGGTTCGCCTGCTCTGCCATACACCCAATAAGTCTGCTGGAAGTAGCCGGGTTGGCCCGAGGTGTTGACGAAGTCGCGCAGCGTGCTGCCGCCCAGGTTGATCGCTTCGGCCAAAGTGGCGCGGATCTCTTCGACCAGTCTTGCGCAGCGCGGCAGGCTGAGTTTTCCGGCGGCGAGTTGCGGTTTGATCCCGGAGCGGAACAGGGCTTCGTTGGCGTAGATGTTGCCCACGCCGACCAGGATGTGGTTGTCCATGATGCATTGCTTGATGCTGACGCTGCGTCCGCGTGTGGCCTGGTAGAGATAGCGCGCATCGAAGTCTGCTTTTACAGATGCATCGGGTAAAGGTTCAGGGCCGAGAGTCGCGAGCAGAGGGTGGGT
>JADGRM010000151.1 GCA_017880945.1 Gallionella sp.
CGCGCCATCCTCGCCGACATGCGCAACGACGAGATCAAGCCTAACGTGGTCACCTATAACACGCTGCTCAACAAGGCGCATACGCTGGAGGAAGGTCGCGCCATCCTCGCCGACATGCGCAACGATGAGATCAAGCCTGACGTGGTCACCTATAACACGCTGCGCAACAAGGCGCACACGCTGGATGAAGACTTCGCCATCCTCGCCGACATGCGCAACGATGAGATCAAGCCTAACGTGGTCACCTATACCACGCTGATCAACAAGGCGCACACGCTGGAGGAAGGTCGCGCCATCCTCGCCGACATGAGGAACGACGAAATCAAGCCTGACGTGGTCACCTATAACACGCTGCACAACAAGACGCACACGCTGACTGAACGAAGGTCGCGCCATCCTCGCCGACATGAGGAACGACGAAATCAAGCCTGACGTGGTCACCTAACACGCTGCGCAACAATGCTCACACGCTGGAGGAGAAGGTCGCGCCATCCTCGCTGACATGCGCAACGACGGCATCACGTAGAACGGGTACCTTCAGGAGTGATTCGCCGAACTTGTAAGCCTTGATGAACTAGTGGCACTGAAGGAGTTCAGCCAGTTCCACTTGGTGCGAACTTTTGCAAAACAGGTTGGCATGACTCCGCATGCCTATCAACATCCGCATCGAAACCGCCTGCGCGCTGTTAAAGGCTGGTGTGCCGCTTATGCATGTCTCCACTGATCTCGGATTCGCCGATCAGAGTCACTTTACGCGGCATTTCAAAAGGGTTGGGGGGAATACGGCAGCAGTTATGCGAACGCATTGGGACACTAACTGTGGTGCCTCCTTTAGTGGTTAATCAACATCTCCGCTTTGGCACATCGATGCCGTTCCGGAAAGCGGGTGTCCATTCCATTAATATATAAATCGGCCCAGATAATGCATGGTGAACGACTGCTATCGAGAAAATTCTTCAACGTCCGGAATTGGCACGCGGTGGGACTTAGATCCGTGTAGCAGTTAACTAGAAAGCGGTCATTGAAGCGCCGCCAAATGCCGCCTCTACTTCGGCACGCAGCAATTCCCTATCCTCGCCGACATAGCGCGGCGAAAAATGCATCGGAATGACGCGGCCTGCATTCGCATCACGGGCGATTTCTCCTGCCTGGCGCGCGGTCAGGTGGAACTTGCGCCGTCCATGTTCGGCATCGCGTTCCATAAATACCGCCTCGATATACAGCAGGTCGGCATCGCGTGCCAGGTCGACGATGCGCGTCACGTTATCCTGATGCCATGCGACATCGGTGACGTAGGCGATCTTCTGGCCGGGCACGATGCGCAGCGCGGGCTTCAATTCGGCCAGCGACACCAGCCGCTCTTGCTGCGCATCTTCCTCTCGCCAGGCCACGCGTATCAGCCACTGCTCAGGTTCGTTGCGCAACACCGCCTGTTTCATGTCGCGCAGCCAGGCTCCCACCGGCAGGCCGAGTTCCTGCAAACGGTTCTTCCACACATTGACGTGCGCCTGTTCCTGAAGCGCATAAGCCAGGCAGGGGATGCCGCCGTGATCGAGCAACGTGCAGCGCACCTGCATCGCCGGTTCACTCAACAACACATTCTGCGGGCAGACCAAGCTTGTTTCATCTTCACGGCGGAACGCGCTGTGGCAGCGGAAGCTGGCGCGCTGCCCTGCCCCGTTGCCGTCCACCTCGGTGACGCGCAGCGTAAAATCGGACAGATAGTTTTGCACCAGATTCCAGGTGTAGGCGCGCAGCTTGTGCTCCACCTGTTCCAGGAAGCCGGGCGGACCGAACAACTGCAGATCCTTTTCCCGCCCGAGTAGTATGCGCAGCAGCCAATCGAAACCGATGAAATGATCCATGTGCGCATGGCTGACAAACACATGGCTGATGCGCAGCAGCTTGCGCGGGGGAAGTGCCTGGATGTCGCCCAGATCGAACAGCAGGGCGCGATGCTCGAACAGGCAGTCGACGAACAGCGCGGGGTCTCCCGTCGAACCGTTTACCAGATGGGGATGAAAAGTCGGGCGCATGGCTGCGCGCATCGTTGCACTACAACACCACCGGGCTGTCCGGCATTTCATTGGGCTTGCCGCTGCGTGCCGGGAAGTGGCGCGACAGATGTTCGCCCACGGCATGTATCCCGGCGAGCACACCCGCCTCGAAATGACCTGCGCGGAACGCCGCTTCCATCTCGTGGCAGATCGCTTCCCAGACTTCCTTGCCGAGCCTGACATGGATGCCGCGGTCGGCAACGATCTCGACATCCCGATCGGCCAGCAACAGATAGATCAGCACGCCGTTGTTGCGCTCGGTATCCCAGACGCGCAATTTTGAAAACACCTCGACGGAGCGTTGCTGCGCGGTCTGCCCTGCCATCAGCGGCGCCAATTCCAGCGAAGCCTCGACCGCGAAGCGGATCTGTCCGTCATGCCGAACTTCGGTTGAACGTATCGCGTGCTCGATCGCGTCCAGTGCACGCAAAGGAAAAACGCGCCGCACCGCGGCACGGCCCATCGATAGATGTCGCATGATGCGTTTAAAATTCATCACCATCTCCCGGATGCTCCGCCACCACCAAACCCGCCGCCACCGCCGCTGAAGCCTCCTCCACCGCCGAAGCCCCCCGAACCCCCGCCAAACCCGCCGCCACCATAGCCGCCGAAACCGCGTCCACCACCGCCCAGCAACACGAATATGAACGCTGCCGCTCCGGCCAGCAGCGCGACCAATAATGGCGCAACCGTCAACCAGGCCAGCAACCCCAGCACGCCCCCCATCAGCATCGCGGCTGGAAAACGCCCGAGCATCGCGCGCAACATGCCGCCCACGACCATCACCAGACCGAAGGCGACGAACAACAGCGACTCGATGTTGTATTTCCCGCTTGCGGCGGCACGACGCGGCGGCGGCAAGGGTTCGCCGTTGACGACCTGCATCATTGCCGCGGTACCCGTCTCGATGCCCGAATAGAAGTCGCCGCGCTTGAAACGCGGCACAATGATCTCGTCAATGATGCGGTTCGCGGTGGCGTCGTTCAGCGCGCCTTCCAGGCCATATCCCACCTCGATGCGCAGACTGTGATCGTCCTTGGCGACAATCAGCAGCGCGCCGTCGTCCACGCCCTTGCGCCCCAGCTTCCACGCCTCGACGACGCGGATACCGAATTGCTCGATGCTTTCCGGTTGCGTGGTCGGCACGATCAGCACCGCGATCTGCGCGCCCTTGTTCTTTTCAAACTCGGCGAGACGGGCTTCCATTGTTTGGGTTTGTTGTGCATCCAGCGTCGAGGTGAGATCGGTGACGCGCTGTGTGAGCGGCGGCAGCTTGACTTCAGCGTGCGCCGCCCCGCTCAGCAGCAGCGCAAGCAGAATAACCTGCGCAAAGTTTTTCATTTATTTCGCCGGTGTGGCAGTGTTAGGCAAAGCTTTTGGCGCAGCGAAATCCACCGTAGGCGGACGAGATATCTCTTTCTCGTTTTCCACCGTGAACGAGGGCTTCACCTTGTAGCCGAACAGCATCGCGGTCAGGTTGGTGGGGAATTCACGCACCGTGACGTTGTACTCCTTCACAGCCTGGATGTAGCGGTTGCGCGCCACGGTGATGCGGTTCTCGGTACCTTCCAGTTGCGCCTGCAAGTCGCGGAAATTCTGGTCGGATTTCAGTTGCGGATAATTCTCCGCCACCACCAACAGGCGGCTCAATGCCGAAGTCAGTTGACCTTGTGCGGCCTGGAACTTGGCGAATGCCTGTGGGTCGTTGATCAACTCGGGCGTGGCCTGAATGCTGCCGACCCTGGCGCGCGCTTCTGTGACGCCCAACAGCACGTCCTTTTCCTGCGCGGCATAACCTTTGACGGTGTTGACCAGGTTGGGGATCAAATCGGCGCGGCGCTGATACTGGTTCAGTACTTCCGCCCAACTCGCCTTGATCTGCTCATCGGTAGTTTGAAAAGTGTTGTAACCGCAACCACTCAACAGTGTAGCCAGCAAAACTATCCATAAGGTACGCATCGTCAATTCCTCCGTGTTCGATACAAATGTCGTGCGGAAACTATAACACTAAACAGCTTGGCTCCGCAGGTCGGACTCTGCCCGACAACACCATACGGCGGGCAAAGCCCGCCCTACAAAATGCTC
Organism: Gallionella sp.; assembly: GCA_017880945.1. GTDB lineage: Bacteria > Pseudomonadota > Gammaproteobacteria > Burkholderiales > Gallionellaceae > Gallionella. The sequence continues at coordinate 4,143 of JADGRM010000151.1, forward strand.
TTTGATATGAAATCGGAATCACACCGCCTGCCCTGCCGCGTAGCCGGAAGCCCATGCCCACTGGAAGTTATAGCCGCCAAGCTGCCCGGTGACGTCCACCACTTCGCCGATGAAATACAGGCCGGGTACTTCGGTACATTCCATGGTCTTCGATGACAGCGCGTGCGTATTGATCCCGCCACAGGTCACTTCGGCCTTGCTGTAACCCACTGTGCCGGAAGGGATGACTTGCCAATCGTGCAAGTTTGCGGCGATCTCTTTGCGCTCCTTGTCATTGTATTGATTGAGCGGTTTGTTCCCGATCTTCTTGTGCTCGGTCAACTGCGCGCACCACACATCGGAAAAGCTTTTGGGGAACCATTGAATCAGATAATTGCTCAACAATTTTTTGCTGGTCTTCTGTTCGGCCAATAAAGTCTCCATATCGCGATCCGGCAGCAGGTTGATGTGCAACGGTTCGCCATGCTGCCAATAGGAAGATATCTGCAATATCGCCGGGCCGCTCAAGCCGCGATGCGTGACCAGCATGTTTTCGCGGAACGACTGTTTGCCGAAACTCACGATCGTGTCCAGCGAAACGCCGGTCAGGTCGGCATAGGGTTTCCAGTCGTCCGGAGCGAATGTCAGCGGCACCAGGCCGGGCTTGAGCTTGGTGATGGGTATGGCGAATTGTTCGGCGACGTGATAGCCGAACGGGGTCGCGCCGGTCTTGGGGATGGACAGTCCGCCCGTTGCGATCACCAGCGAGGCAGAATTGAAATCGCCGCGCGAGGTGCTGACGTGGAACCTGTGCACTTCCTGTTTCTGCTTGCCATTTTCCAGGGCACCGCTATCCGGAGAATAGTTGATTTCACCGACCTCGCAGCTCATGAAGCGCTTCACGCCCGCCGTTTCGCATTCACCGCGCAGCATCGCGATCACCGCTTCAGACTCGTCATCGCAGAACAATTGCCCGAGCGTCTTTTCGTGGTAGCCGATGTTGTGCTTCTGCAGCAGCTCGATGAAATCCTGAGGCGTGTAACGCGCCAGCGCCGAGCGGCAAAAGTTCGGGTTGGCGGAAATGAAGTTTTCCGGCTTGGTGTTGATGTTGGTGAAGTTGCAACGCCCGCCGCCGGAGATACGGATCTTTTCCGCAAGTTTTTTGGCATGGTCGAGCAGCACCACGGAGCGCCCGCGCTGTCCTGCTTGCAGGGCACACATCATGCCTGCAGCACCCGAACCGATAATAATCACATCTGTTTTCATGTTGCTTTCCGTAGGGCCCTTAACGAGCGTTGATTAATGTGCGAATTGTTTGACGAAGTCCCGCGCAGCATCGCGTTGAT
>JADGRM010000016.1 GCA_017880945.1 Gallionella sp.
GGCTTCAGGATTGACCATGATTCGAATCAGCGTGTCGGCAGCATTGTCCGGGTGGATATTCGAAAAGGTCAGCTGCCCTTCATTATTATAAAAGGCTTCGGTACGTTGGGTATCTCCACCGAAGTAAAACGGCTGGAACTGTTTGCCTGTGATACGGCTATCCGTATCGTTCGGTCGCCCAATCAAGTTTTCGACCTGCTCCCGCGTCATGCCGATTTGCAGTTGGGCGAATTTGCTCCCGGGGGCGGGAGTGCCAACGATTTCACCATCGATCAATCCATCCGCAGACTTTACTGCCCGTACTGGTGTATCTACTCCCGCTTGGGAAGATGCAGATTTAGACTGGAAAGCTTTGGTGGTATCGGCGTGCGATTTTATTGTCTTGGCTTTCTGCCGTGACGCGCAGCCAAACAGGAAAACGGCGCAAACGAAGGGTACTAACCAGTTATAACGGTACATTACGTATAGCCCATAAAAATGAGTCGCGATGGCATAGTCAGTTCAATCGGAGCGGCGGCAGGATCGTTTCTGCATGCCCCCTTTCAGAGTCATTCCTGTTGCACAATCAAGCAGCTGGTGATTCTACTCCTAAAGGGAGGACTCAAGAACCAGCTGCAAGAGTGAATGTTTGATAACACAAACCATAGATGCTTTGCACATCACTTTTAACCAGGTCAGCCCATAGATATTTTGAGGTTCAGCTATATACCGCGCAATGTATAATCGAATTGAGCCAACTTCCAGTCATGCCAATGTTTCCCATTATCTGCCGACTGTTCGCTACCCTGTCAGTTTCGCTTGCGCTAAGTCTTCCAGCTTATGCCGTGGAAACGCTACGCGTGCTGGCGTGGCCGGGTTATGCCGACAACGATCTGGTTAAGAATTTTGAGAAGCGCTTCGATGTACATGTTGAAGTGAGCTTTGTCAGCTCCGACGACATGCTCAGGGAGAAAATCAGTGCCAATCAGGGCGGAGACTTCGATGTCTTCGCCGCCAACACCGCAGAAATGCAACACTATATCTCTCAGAAGCTCGTTGTTCCTTTGCAGCTTTCCAACATTCCTAATACTGCGCACCAGCTGCCGCGCCTCCGTAATCTTCAGGCCATTCCCGGCATCACTCGCCATGGGCAGGTCTTTGCCATTCCTTACACTTATTCGGAAATGGGCCTGATCTATGATCGCAAACAGTTCAGGAAACCACCCACATCGATGGCAGCAATGTGGGACCCGAGATATAAAGGTCTGGTCCTTGCTTTCGACACCAGCAGTCACAACTTCTCGATTGCATCGCTGTTGCTCGGTGGTTCGCCTTTCCAAATCGAGGACAAGCAGTTCAGCAAGGTTGCTGAACACCTGATCGCGTTGCGCCGCAATGTATTGACCTTCTACACACTGCCGGAAGAATCGGTGAGACTGTTCCGTAAGCATTCGGTCGCACTGCTTTTCGCCAACTATGGAAGCCAGCAGCTCAAGCAGTTACGCGATGCGGGAGCCGATGTCGGTTATGTGATCCCACGCGAAGGCGCGCTGGCCCGGCTTGACTGCTGGGCGATCACGCGCGGCGTGAAAAACCAGCGGCTCGCGGAAAGCTGGATCAACTACACTCTGGAACCATCTGTCAGTGAGGAACTGACCCGTCGCCAAGGTCTGGCGAGCACGATTGAAGCCAGCCCGCTAATAGTTAAATCAGACAAGCTCATCTGGCTCAGGCCGGTGGAGAATGCCCAACGCAGAGCAGTACTCTGGAGTCACATCATCTCCGGCGATCTGCCGGAAAAATTTCTAGCGCCATGAAATTTTCTGACCATATCAAACTCGGTATCGGCTTCAAGTTTGGCTCTTTACTTGCCGCATTTGGCATACTGGCGACTAGCCTGACCGGCTATTACTTCTACTCGTCCAGTCGAAACATGTTGGCCAGTGCGGCGGAACGCGACTTGCTGACGTCCACGCAGGTGGTGGGCCGGAATATGAAGCTCATCATCGACATGATTGCCGAGGACTCGCAGTTGCTGGCAGCCATTCCGGTGACCAGTAATGTTTTTAACTCACCGGACGAGCTGACCGCCGAACGTGACAAAAAGGTACTGGCCGATACCTTCACTGCGATGCTAACGGCGCATCCGGAATATTTCCAGATTCGGCTAATTAGCACGAGCCAGCACGGTCTGGAACTGGTTCGTGTCGACCGTAATGGCAAGACCCTGACACGGGTGCTGGATGCCAATTTGCAGGAAAAAGCACATTACCCCTATGTTTTCGATACGTTGCGACTGGCTCGGGGAGATATCTATTTGTCGGATATCACCATCAACCATGAGAAGGGGGCGCATTCCGGCCTGAATAAACCGACCGTGACAGTCTCTACTCCGGTGATCTCGAGCAATGGCAAGAAGCTTGGTCTGATCGTAATCAACATCGATCTGAACGGGCTTTCCCGTCTATTAAAAAGTAATCTGCCAAGTACCTATCAGTTGTATCTCAGCAACCAATGGGGTGACTTTCTGATTCACCCGGATGCTACTCAGACCTTCGGCTTCGATAAGGGTAAGCGCATTCTCATCCAGGACTCCTTCAGACCTGTCTTGTCCCTGATTCATGGCAAGGGCATGAATGTCGTGACCAATGTCGATGAGGGTCGGCAAAAGCAGGACGGGCAAGTTGCGGCCTTTGTCCGCCTGCCTTTCGGCGACACCATTGAAAAGCGTTTCGTGATTCTCGGTTTGTCTCAGCCACTGGACAATATCACGCGAGAAACCACCAGGCTAGGCTGGGATACCTTCCAGATCATTCTCGCTTTCAGCGGGCTTGCGCTGATTCTCTCCATGCTGGTTTCCCGCATCGTTACCGGCCCATTGAATGCCATGGTCAGCGCAATCAACCGCTTTTCGAAAGAGCATGTCATCAGCACATTGCCGCTTACGCGCAATGATGAACTCGGTCTGCTCTCGCGTAGCTTTCACGATATGCAGACGCAGATCATGGCGCATTTATCCGAATTGAACGAGAATCGAAAGGCCCTTGATCATCTGACACGACACGACACGCTGACCGGCCTGCCCAACCGCAGGATGTTCTTCGACAGACTGGAACATGCCATCGCCAGTTCGCGACGCAGCGGCAAACACCTTGCAGTATTGTTTGTCGACTTGGATCGCTTCAAGGAGATCAATGATACTTTCGGCCATGCGGTAGGTGACAAGGTATTGACAAACGTTGCAATCCTGCTGAAATCCTCTGTGCGAGAAGTCGACACAGTAGCGCGTCTGGGCGGCGACGAATTCGTTATTTTGATTGATATGATTGATGATCCGCAGCACGTCACTACTATTGTGCAGAAATTGCATAACCTTTTTCAGCGCGCCTTACAGATTGACGGGCGCGATATGCATGTTTATGCCAGCATTGGGGCCGGTATTTTCCCCAGAGATGGCAAGGATGCCAACGAATTGATGCAGAATGCCGACCAGTCCATGTATAACTCGAAAAAAGATGGCGGGAATACTTCCAGCTTCCACGCGTTCCGGTCGGAAGAAACGAGCTGATTTGATCTTTGGAGGCCTTGCCATCATATAACCAGGAATCGGGCTTGTTTTTTACAGGCTAAAATAATTTCGCTCTGAAAGCAGTTCTGCAAGATGAATCGATAATAGGCAGGCAAAGGATGGTACGCGGCAATCTGCCGGAAACTCTAGAAATGTAGGAATATGCAAACTGCTCAATACAACGCTGCGCATCATCAAAGCCTGGCTATGGGTTTTGGGATTTCGTTTAATGATCTGTCAGACCGGGACGGACTCATACGCCTCGACGCCGCTTTCCTCGATTTTCTTGGCGAAAGTGATGCAACGTTGCGCGAGCAACTTAAAGCCGCGCGCCTAACTCCCACCGACCTTTCCAGCAAGGCACAATCGGAACTGTTGATTGCGCTGGCGCCGCATCTCGAGGATTTCCTGGCGCGCCTGTTCGGAATCGAATCGCAAGTGCGGGAATTGGCCGAGCGACATCATGAACTGGCGCCGCTCTATAGTTGCAAACGCTTGTTCGTGCAGCGCCGGGCAATGACAAAAGTAAAGCCCGAAGAAGCCGCAATGATCGACGGTCCGGCACTCGAAACCGAGTTGATAGCCTATATCGGGACACCGTTCACTGAACTAGCCTACGCGCGATTAGTTACAAAATGGCTGACTGATGAAGTTGCCCACTCCAGCGAATTGCTTCTCGCCACCCGCTATGCAGCCTGGGCGGTGCAAACACCGGCAGGACGCGAGCGCCACCACAGCGGCATCTTGTTCAAGGTGCCAACCAAACTTGATTTCGAACACCTGGTTCCGTTGGCTACCGTCAACCTTGATGGCATCACCGCCTATCGTCTCGGCGATGGCCATGCACTGCGCCGTCGCCACGGGTTTGCACTGACCGATGCCGGAACAGATCTGACTGGCGCGCTCGATCAGGCAAATTACTGCATCTGGTGTCACGAACAGGGCAAGGATTCGTGCTGCAAAGGTCTCAGGGAAAAACCGCCTGCCGACAGTGGCGTTGCCGCGTTCAAGAAAAATATTTTCGGCGTGAAACTGGCCGGTTGTCCGCTCGAGGAGAAGATCTCCGAATTTCATAAAGTCAAAACCCAGGGACATGCGCTGGGGGCACTGGCCATCATCGCGGTTGACAATCCTATGGTGGCGGCGACCGGGCATCGTATCTGCAACGACTGCATGAAATCGTGCATCTATCAGAAGCAGCAGCCGGTCGACATTCCTCAGGCGGAAACGCGCACGCTCAAGGATGTGCTCGAGTTGCCGTGGGGCTTCGAGATATACAGTCTGTTGACGCGCTGGAATCCTTTGCACTTGCAACGGCCATATCCGAAAGCACCCAGTGGACGTCGTGTGTTGATTGCCGGAATGGGCCCTGCCGGCTTCACGCTCGCCCATCATCTGATCAACGACGGCCATACCGTAGTCGGCATCGATGGTTTGAAGATTGAGCCCCTCCCTCCGCACATCGGCGGTGTAGCTGCCAACGGCGAGCGTGCCGCATTTTCCCCGGTCCATGACATCTCCGAACTGTATGAGTCGCTCGATGACCGTGTTCTGGCAGGGTTCGGTGGCGTTGCCGAATATGGCATCACGGTGCGCTGGGACAAGAATTTTCTGAAGCTGGTACGTTTGCTGCTGGAGCGGCGCAGCCAATTCGCATTGTTCGGCGGCGTGCGCTTCGGCGGGACGTTGACCGTGGACACGGCATTTGCCGGCGGCTTCGATCATATCGCGCTGGCCAACGGCGCCGGCCGCCCGACTGTGCTGGACATTCCCAATGGCTTGGCGCGCGGGGTGCGCACCGCCTCGGATTTTTTGATGGCACTGCAATTGACCGGCGCGGCAAAAGCCGGTTCCATCGCCAATCTTCAGATACGCTTGCCGGTGGTCGTGATAGGCGGCGGTCTCACCGCGATAGACACGGCCACCGAATCACTGGCCTATTATCCGGTGCAGGTGGCGAAATTCCTGCATCGCTATCAGGTACTGGTTGCCGAGAAAGGCCAGGCCGCAGTGCGCCAGCGCTGGACGCCCGAGGAGCAGCAGGTCGCCGATGAATTCCTGGCCCATGCACTCGCCATTGAGGCCGAGCGTAGCAACGCCGCCGCGACAGGCCGCGAACCGCTCATCATCGAATTGCTGCAAAGCTGGGGCGGTGTCACGATCGCCTATCGCAAGCGTCTGATCGATAGCCCCTCATATACGCTGAACCATGAAGAAGTCGAAAAAGCCCTGGAGGAAGGGATCAGTTTTGCCGAGGGACTCAACCCGACGCGTATCGAGGTCGATGAATTTGGTGCCGCGCGTGCGATCGGCATGTCGATTCAACATCGCAGTGAAGAAGGAATTTGGAGCGCAGGCGCAGAAAAGGAGATTTCAGCGCGCACCATACTGATCGCCGCCGGAACCCAACCGAATACGGTGCTGGCACGAGAAGACCCGGCCAATTTCGAACTCGACGGCCGCTATTTTCAGGCTTGCGACGAAGACGGCGCTCCGGTACGGCCAGAGCCCGCAAGTGCCAAGCCGAGGACAGTGCAAGTGCTGTTGTCAAAACATTCCGATGGCCGCTTCATCAGTTTCTTCGGCGACTTGCATCCGTCTTTCTTTGGCAATGTGGTCAAAGCCATGGGCGCGGCAAAGCAAGGTTATCCGTCGGTCAGCGCAGTGCTGGAGCGTGTACGCCCTGCATCAAAATTATCTGACGCCGAATTTTTGGCGGAGATCAATCAGGCGTTGCGCGCCACTATCCACGAAGTCATACGGCTGACGCCGAATATAGTCGAAGTCATCATCAAAGCGCCGCTGGCTGCGCAGCGTTTTCGTCCGGGACAGTTTTACCGGCTGCAAAATTACGAGACCTATGCGCTGGAAGTCGACGGTACCCGTCTGGCCATGGAGGGCCTTGCATTGACCGGCGCCTGGGTCGATCCGCAGCGCGGGCTCATTTCCACCATTGTGCTGGAAATGGGCGGTTCGGCCGACATGTGCGCAATGCTTAAACCCGGCGAGCCGGTGGTGTTGATGGGGCCGACCGGCGCCCCGACCGAGATTCCCGCCGATGAAACCGTGATGCTGGTGGGCGGCGGACTCGGGAATGCCGTATTGTTCTCGATCGGCCAGGCATTGCGCGCAGCCGGTTCTAAAGTTCTTTATTTCGCCGGCTACAAAAAAATGATCGACCGGTACAAAGTGACCGAGATCGAGAACGCGGCTGATGTGGTGATCTGGTGCTGCGATGAGCATCCAGGCTTTACGCCGTCACGTCCTCAGGATCACAGTTTCGTCGGCAATATCGTGGCAGCCATGGCGGCGTATGCGAGCGGCGCATTCGGAGTTCAATCGATCGCATTTGCCGATACCGACCGCATCATCGCCATCGGCTCCGACAGCATGATGGCGGCGGTAGCGGTGGCCCGCCATCAGGTGTTGCAACCGTATTTGAAACCGCATCACTTTGCGATCGGCTCGATCAACTCACCGATGCAATGCATGATGAAGGAAATCTGCGCCCAATGCCTGCAAGCGCAAATCGATCCCGAGACCGGCAAGACCACCTACGTCTTTTCCTGTTTCAATCAGGATCAACCGCTGGATCGCGTCGATTTCCCCGGTTTGAAAGCGCGCCTGCGACAAAACTCGGTGCAGGAAAAATTGACCGCGCAGTGGATAAATCGTTGTCTGATACGCTTACAACTGCGGAGTTGACTCCACCCGCTTCAGTGGACACATGATAATGTCGAAACTGAAGATGTGTAACAGAGCATCTCCATCGATAGGAGCAACTATGGATTTGAAAGAAACTTGCCTGGAGACTGCCTTGGTTTATGAGGGCAACTTTATACGTGTGCATAAAGACAGTGTGCTGTTGCCGAATGGTGCGGTAAGCAGCCGCGAATACATCAATCATCCCGGTGCAGTGGCGGTCCTGGCGATTCTGGATAACGGAAATCTGGTGATGGAGCGGCAATTCCGCTATGCGCCGAAGCGCGAGTTCATCGAATTGCCCGCCGGAAAAATCGACCACGGCGAGGATATTCTGCTCACCGCACAACGCGAATTGCTGGAAGAAACCGGCTATGTGGCCAGCGAGTGGATTCACCTCACTACAGCGTGGCCCTGCATCGGTTATGCAGACGAACGCATGGAGTATTTCCTTGCGCGCGGACTAAGTCATCAGGGAAGTAATCTTGATGACGGCGAATTTCTGGAGGTGTTTGAGTTGTCCCTGCAGGAAGCGATAGAGTGGATACGCTTGGGCAAGATCAACGAGAGCAAAACCATAGTCGGCTTATTCTGGCTGGAAAAGTATCTCAAGGACTGGCAAGCCTGAGGGTATGCACTACCATGGTGCAATACAGCGGTGCGCCGCGTAATTAATGCACCATTTTAGACTTATTGAAACCTGTATTTGTCAGCAACACATCTCACATTCTATAACTATCAGTCGCTTAGCAAGGTGGAACACATCTTGCGTACAAATAGCGGTTCGCACCAAAGGAGAGAAGTATGGAAAATTTAAGAATCAATAATGATGCTTTGTTCATTTTGCTCGGCGCGATCATGGTGCTGGCGATGCACGCTGGCTTCGCCTTTCTGGAGCTGGGCACGGTACGCAAGAAAAACCAGGTGAACGCGCTGGTCAAGATTTTGACCGACTTCGCGGTGTCCACGCTGGCGTATTTTTTTATCGGATATATCATCGCTTATGGCGTGAACTTTTTCACCGGTGCGGAAGAACTCGCGCAAAAGAGCGGTTATGAATTGGTTAAATTTTTCTTCCTGCTGACTTTCGCCGCCGCGATTCCGGCCATCGTTTCCGGCGGCATCGCCGAGCGCGCCAAATTCAGCCCGCAGATGGCAGCGACCTTCATGCTGGTCGGGTTTGTCTATCCGTTCTTTGAAGGAATCGCGTGGAACCATAGATTCGGTATTCAAGACTGGCTACACTCTGCATTTGGTGCTGAGTTCCACGACTTCGCCGGTTCGGTGGTGGTGCATGCGGTGGGCGGCTGGATCGCTCTGGCGGCGGTGCTGCTGCTTGGTGCTCGGCGTGGTCGATATAACAAGGACGGGCGCATCTCTGCGCATCCGCCCTCAAGTATTCCATTTCTTGCACTCGGCGCGTGGATACTCACGGTGGGTTGGTTCGGCTTCAACGTGATGTCGGCGCAAACTATCAATAACATCAGCGGGCTGGTCGCGGTGAATTCGCTGATGGCGATGGTGGGCGGCACGCTGGCTGCGCTGTGGATGGGCAAGAACGACCCGGGCTTCGTGCATAACGGCCCGTTAGCGGGATTGGTGGCGATATGCGCGGGTTCCGATCTGATGCACCCGATCGGCGCGTTGTTCGTGGGTGGCGTGGCGGGGGCGTTGTTCGTGGTGATGTTCACCCTGACGCAAAACCGCTGGAAGATCGACGATGTGCTCGGCGTGTGGCCGCTGCATGGTTTGTGCGGCGCATGGGGCGGGATAGCCGCAGGGATATTTGGCCTCAAGGCGTTTGGCGGCAGGGGCGGCGTGAGCTTCATGTCGCAACTGTGCGGCACGTTGCTCGGTGTGGTGATCGCTTTTGCCGGCGGCTATCTGGTCTATGGCGTGTTGAAGAAGTTGGTCGGCATACGCTTGAGCGCCGAGGAAGAATTTAACGGCACGGATTTGAGCGTCCATAAAATCACGGCGACACCGGAGCGCGAGTCGGGCTGGTAATTCACTGATAAAAAAATAAAGTCAGTCGTGATGAACTTGCTGAATATCACTGGAAGAAAATGCTTGGGGCTATCAGTAGTACCCTAATGATTTGTGCACCCTGCTGCCTGTCGCGGTAGTCGGCTATCGACCACCTTTGCGACATTCAGCTTTGATTTTACGCTTCCCGAAAGCCGCCATTCACCAAGTTCAGCAAACGACACCTTGGTGACAGTCAGCTTACGACACATTGCGGTCACTTTGCCGATTTGGGACGCGGTTTGCTGTAGAGCCCATTCAATCGCAATATCTCCTGCCAAGCTCTTTCCGGGAATCCACTACGGTCAAATCTGCCGCCGCTATAGGTGGGATGCAACAGGTCGGCTAAATAAGCTTCGCCATCAGGCGAGTTCCAAAGCTGGACAGTTTTTTCCAGGATATGAGGAAACTTTTCCCCAAGTATCCGAGGGTATTGGTTCGGTAAGCATTTCAGCGTTTGCAGAACGGTTTCTCTACTTACCATCACCTCTCCCTCGTCATCTGGTTTATTTTATGGCAGTGCCGGAACAACACGAACCGCCAGCGTGTGCGTAGCGTATAGCAAATTTGCTAATGGAGTCAATTCTAGTTAACAGTTAATCGATGTTTGGGCTAAACCTTGTCCGCGTCCAGCACCGTGATGGTATGCAATACATTTAGAAATCGAATCGCCGAGAGAATCACAACTCGAATTCTGAATTTCCGCTTGTATGGTTGCGCTGGTGGTATCGGCTTTCTTATGTAACAGTTAAGAAGCCGGGGTGGAGGGGCTAATGGCCGCATCTGCTCTTTTGGCACGATCCCGCCAGTTCTTTGATGCACCTACCAGCGTCTGCTCCTCGGCCTTTGCGGACCTTGGCGATTTTTTGAAAAGGCTGCCGGTACTACCTGTTTGGGTGTCTGCTTCCGAAAATTTCGAGGGGACACTTTCGACACATTCCAGCCGATCGAGGTTCTAGAAAGCGGACGTTCAGCTTTCGAGTTATGGGTTGGCTCGTCGGTTCGGACAAAAATCTAGTAACTGGCTTATCACGCTTCCAATTTGATATTGGAAGATTGCGGATCGAAGAAACGGATCAGATTGCGTCCATCGGATTTAGCCTGATACATCGCGATATCGGCCCACTTGAAAATTTCTTCCGTGCTGGCCGAGTGGCCAACGAACAGCACCACGCCGATACTCGACGAGCAACGATGCTCCACTGTGGCTGTTGGACAGCCCTCATGCTTGATTGTCAGCACATAAGGATCGACCAGAATGGAGCGGATCTTTTCCGCAACGATGTCGGCTTGCGCGGTGGACTCGGTTTTATCCACATCCAACTCGCTGAGCATCACCACGAATTCATCGCCGCCAAAACGTGCGACAGTATCAACCTCGCGCACACAACTGGTAATGCGACGCGCCACTTCCATCAGCAACAAATCGCCCATAGCATGCCCAAGCGTATCATTGAGCTGTTTGAAATTATCCATATCCAGGAACATCAGTGCGCCGTAATAGCCATCGCGTTTACTGGCGGCCATCGCATGTCCCAGCCGTTCATTGAGCAGGCGGCGATTCGGCAACTTGGTGAGCGGATCATAAAAGGCGAGATTGTGGATTTCCTCCTCGGTAGACTTGCGCTGGGTGATATCGGAAAAAATGCCCACATAGTTAACAAGCTGCCCATCTACATCAAAAATGGAGGTGATAGTTAACTGCTCGGGGTATATCTCGCCGTTCTTGCGTTTGTTCCAGATTTCCCCGCGCCAACTTTTTTCGTGTTTTATGGTCTCCCACATCCGACGGTAGAATTCTTCGTCCTGGCGACCCGATGCCAGCATTGCCGGCGTTTTACCCACGGCTTCTTCGCTGGTGTAACCGGTTATTTCCGTGAATGAATGATTGATCTTGATGATGACCTTATTGGTGTCAGTAATCATTACCCCCTCCTGAGATTCGAACGTGGCAGCGGCAATGCTCAGTTCGCGATGATTATTCTGCTGCAATACCGCATTGCGCGCCAGTGTGTACAGCCAGAACAACGCCAGAGCCGTCATCAGTCCGGCCAGGCTTGCCAGGCCCAGCACACTCCAGTGAGTCCACCAAGGGGCGCGCCGATCCATCAACACCAGCATCCAGTCACCTGCCGGATCATCCCACTCCAGCGGGCGACTGCGCACAACATGGCGCACGCCATCAATGCGAGTTGATGCTGTCTCTACCGTAAATGGCAAGGATAGAGGTTGCACCTGATCGAACATTTTGCCGAATTGCCGGGCGCGCCGAATCCTGTCAAGCCGTTCTTTGCTCATGTCGCCGACTATGTGGAACAGCCAGTCTTCACGGCTCGCGGCAAATACCAGGCCTTGCGGCGATAACAACACAGCGGGACCGCCTGTCCATGTTTTAAGCAGAGCGTCCAGCTTGATGGAGCCGACTTTGACCACAACCGTGCCGATGGGTTTGGACGTGTTATCCAGTCCGGCACGCACCGGAGCCGCGAGAAAAATGCCGCGCTCACTGGTAAGGCTGCCCACGGCGGGATATACGTTGGGGGTTCCCTGCATGGCCATTTCCACATATGGACGAAAAGACAAGTCGATCCCAGTACCATGCGTGTTGTCCTGGCTGCTGTATGCGGCGATCACGCCTTGCCGATTCACCAGAAATGCAAGGTCGCTAAAGTATACCGTGCGCAAGATATTTAGCGCTGACAAGATCTTGGGCGCATCGGGCGGCAGCTTGCCCAGTGCCAGTTGTTTGGCCTCGCGATTCTCCAGTCCGAACAGAATCGCCGCGCCCATCGCACGGCTGTTTATCGTACCGCTTTCTAGTGTGGATATATAAGTTCCGAGTGCCTCTGCCAGCGGAACCTCCAGATTCGCCTCGATATCGCTGTTGATCTGCCAAGCCACCAGCAGCAGCACCAACAGCACCATTAGCGCGGAGAACGCCCGGTAGATGCCGGTGTGCCGATCAATCCAGTAAAGAAAATGCATCAAAACACCTTATCGTAGCTGACCGAAAGCAAGTTCGCACTTCCAATGGGGTTGGCTGTATTTGGGGAACCAGTAAAAAACGGGAGTTGTGCGTGGTTCTGCCAGTGGTCGTATTGCAGCTTGAGATCACTGGAGGTGGTCAGGTTATAACGCAGCAGCAACGAGGTGGTGCTGTGGGCTTCCGCTTGCGTTTGGTCAAGAAGTACCGATTGGCGGTAATTGGTATAGGTAACCATGGGCAGCAATTTGCCAATGCGGTAGCCTAATCCGTAGAGCTGGGTCCTATCTCCACCATAGGATTCCTTGCGATTGATATACAGAAATTCGGAACGGGCGACCCATTGCGCATAATCGGCATTGAATGAGACACCGTAAATCTTCTGCCGTGTATCGTTGCCGAAAACCAGAGTGGGCGGTGTGGTGTTCTGGATGTCCGATTGTATATGGAGCAGGCGGGTCTCAAACCAGTCATTACTCAGACTAATGTAGGCTCCGATAATGTTCGACCAATGCGAATCGGTACGGGTATTTCTGCCGTTGTATATTTTCCAATAACCGCTGTCCTTCAAAGATTCGCTTCCGATAAAAATATTCATGCCGGACGACCAATTTCCCCATTGATCCTGATATAACAGGTTTGCTCCGTTGTAACTGACGATTTCCCAGCCATACAACTGCGGCGGCAGATGCACCCAAGGATAGGACAGGCCGACATCCTGCGATTCGGAATAGTAGAACAGCGGCAGACGTTTGCGCCCGACTTGCAGGGTAAGCTTGTTGTTGAACTTGATGTCTCCATACAGCCAGTCCAGCTCAACACTGCCACCATCGGCTCCGTGCGCCACTATCTGGCTGGTCAATGAATAACGGTCATTGAATGCCGCCGTTCCCTGTAACCCGAGCTTGCTGTCCGGACGCCATTGCAAGCCGCCCTTTTCATAAACACCCGCCTCGGCATAATCGGAAATGAAGCACGGGCAGTTATAGCCGCTGGTACTTTGTGCCGCACCCCTGTTAAGCACCGTGCCTGCTGCCAAGGTCAGAAAACCAGAACCTTTGAAATCGATTCCACCAACTTCCACGGCTTGGCCAGGCGGAGCGATAATGCTCAGCAACCCGGCTAGTGTTAATGTTGGCGACAATCTGTTGATACGCATAAAATCTCCTGTGCGGCCATACATTGCAGCCGGACTATTTCACTGTAAATATAACTTTGACACTGCTGTCGAGTTCGGACTCTTCGATATAGCCGATCGCACCCGGCGTCGAATTGAGAATTATTTTGACATCACTGCTGCTGGTACTGACACGCGGCGGCATACCTCGACCGGTAAAGGATAATTCAGCCCAGCGTGCATTGGCCTCGGCGGCAGAGTAGTTGGTCACCGTTGCATAAAACTCATCGCGCAATGGGCTAGATTCTGGCTGATCAATAGGGATAACATTTTTTCCGTCCGGGAGTACGGAGAGCTTTCCGAGAAATATATTACGTACCTGATTTTTGTCGAGCGCGGTCAACGCACTTTTTTCGCCGGTCACAACCAGCAGATCAGCCAGCAAGCCCGGCGGAAATAGCAGCAGCCCGATCAGGGCGCAGCGAAGCAATAGGTTCTGTCGCATTAATTTATATGTGATATTTTATTCGGCTCGGACTTGGTCAGCCATCGCTGAACAAAAATACCAAATCCGGTCAATCAGCGGCACGCGACAACAGCCGCCCTTCCTTGAGCAATGCGGTACAAGAATCTACCGGCAAAGGCTTCGAATAGTAATAGCCTTGCATCTCGTCACAGTTATTGCGCAGCAGGAAAGCGAGCTGCGCTTCGCTTTCGACGCCCTCGGCGACCACCCGCATTCTCAGGTTATGCGCCAGATCAATAATGGTGCGCGTTATCATGGCATCGTCAGCATCGGTCGTAATGTCACGGATAAACGATCGATCGATTTTCAATTCATCCGCAGCAAAACGCTTGAGATAATTAAGGCTCGAGTGTCCGGTGCCAAAATCATCCACCGACAGTTTCACACCCAGCGATTTCAATTCGCGCAGCGTTTGCACGGCCCGATCCACGTCTTTCATGATAATGCTTTCGGTAATCTCCAGATTCAGGAATTTTGCCTCCAGCCCGGTTTCGCGGAGCACCTGTTGCACCACTTCACAAAGGTCCTGGCGATGGAATTGAACGGCCGAAAGATTGACCGCCACGCTGCACGGCTTTATCCCCATGCTCTGCCAAGCCTTGGCTTGGGCACAGGCGGTGCGCAGCACCCATGTCCCCACCGGCACGATCAACCCGTTTTCCTCGAGCAACGGAATAAAGTCGACCGGGTTAATCCTGCCGCGTTCGGGATGATTCCAGCGCAGCAATGTCTCCAGCCCGCAGATTTCGCCGCTGCGCAGATCGACCTTGGGTTGGTAATGCAACTCAAAATCATAATTTTCCGCTGCCCTGTGCAATCCGCTTTCAAGCTGCATGTCATGCTGCGCGCGCTGGTTCATTTCCTCCTGAAAAAAACAAAACTGATTGCGCCCGTCATTTTTTGACTGTTGCAATGCAGACGCTGCGCTTCTGAGCAATTCCTGCGCATTTTCCCCATCGCCCGGAGACACGGCGATACCGATGCTGGCCGTCAAATGCAACTGATGTCCGGCAATTTGGAACGGGGCAGCCAATACCTCCAGCACTTTCTTCGCCACCATCGTGGCATCAGATGCTGCATTCATGCTCAGCAGAATCATCACAAATTCGTTGCCGCCGGTTCGCCCCACCGTATCGCTTTCGCGCAGACAATTGCTCAGCCGAACCGCCACCTGCTTGAGCAATTCATCACCCAGCGCGGATCCGAGGCTATCGTTGATCAGCTTGAAGCGATCCAGATCGATCAGCATTGTCGCCACTACCCCATCCCCGCGCCGCGAGAGCATGTAGGCATAGTCGATACGGTCATAGAGCAAACTGCGATTCGGCAAGCCGGTCAGGACATCGAACTGCGCCAGATATTGCGCGCGTTCCTCGGCCTTCTTGTATGCCGTGATGTCGTTCACCATGAAAAGCAGGAGTGTCTGCCCTTCTTCCGTCACTGCTCTTGAAATGTCCGCCAGATAATATTTGCTGCCCTGCGCTACGTGCCGCTCGAAAGCCAAGCCTGAACGCATTTCTCCGCACTCAAGAACGTTCTCGATCACGCTGATTAATTGCTCACCCACCCCTAGCAACTCGGACACCATCAGCCCGACACAAGCTTCCGAAGAACTCAAATCAAACATGCTCAACAATGCCTTGTTCACCATGCGCACGTTCAGTGCCGCGTCCATCACCACCAGACCCGAAGGCATGTCGGCAATGATTTGACTGGAAAATTTCTTTTCCCGGACAACCGCCTGATGCTCCGCATGAAAATACGTATCTAGAGCCAACTCCATATCAAAAAAAACGATTTTGAGCAGCGCGCTATAGGTGGCAATGCACTGTTCCGCATCCCCTCCCATCAGATGGTAAACACCGGGCATGAGCTCGTGCAGATATTTGCGATAGGCCCCGATATACCATTGGGGGGTCAGCCCGACGCGCTGGTGAACCACACCTACGTGCAGACGGTTCTCCACATAATTCGACCCATATTCGCCCTCGGTGAGTTGGCTGAAATAAGCCGACTGGGTACGTTTAAGACGTTCCAGTTTCTCGGTGTTGCCGAGCAACGGCAGTAACTGGGGGAAATGCTGCAGATGCCGATAGAATGCCTCGCTTAAAGGATCACGCTGCGCCTCCAGACGTGCGTGCAGCTCTTTAAGTAGCGCGATATCCGCCTCGGTAAATTCAAGAAATTCCTTGCGCACCGCCACTTCGGCGTTGTCGATACCCATTTCGACAGAAGTAGGGTAGTTTTCGGTGAGATTGCTCATCTGATACCTATTGCCATTTGGTGATGAAAAACGCTGTTCGCACTTAACGAAGCGTGAAGCGCGAAATCAAAGCCTGTCCTGAGCCTGTCGA
>JADGRM010000017.1 GCA_017880945.1 Gallionella sp.
GTGTTTCCTGCGTAGTGAAGTGTGCGTTGACATTGCCGCTGCACATGCCGATTTGCTCGATCAACCCGTCTGGGCTGTTTCTCTTGCGATCAAAGCGGGTGAAGATTTTGTTGCCGTCTCCCCCCATGATCGAATTATGGCATCTGTTGCAATCGTACTTTTCGAATAATTTTTGTCCGTTCTGCGCATTGCCATCGGGAAAGGGATTGGCCGATGCAGCCGTTGCAGCGCCCAGTAGAATCATTGTTTGGAAAATCAAAGTCGTGATCAGTTTCATGGTGTCCTCCTTATCGGGATTGCAGATGGGCGATGCGCACCATCGCCGGCGGGTGCGAATCGTAAAACTTGGAATACAGTGGATCGGGTGTCAGTGTTGCCGCGTTGTCCTGATACATCTTGACCAGCGCGTTGACCATGTCGGCAGCGTCGGTTTGCCTGGCGGCGTAAGCATCGGCCTCAAATTCATGTTTGCGCGAATAGGCCGACATGATCGGCGCCAGCAAGAAGCTGAATACCGGCAGCGTCATGAAGAACAGCAGCAGTGCGAGCGCGGTGGACGGCGTGCTGACGCCCAAGCCCTGATAGAACCAGGTGGTTTGCATCAGCACACCGAGCAGCCACAGGAATCCCAGGCTCAGGGCGAAGGTTGCCACGATGCGTTTCACCACATGGTGGCGTTTGAAATGTCCGAGTTCATGCGCCAATACTGCCTCTATTTCGTTGATGCTCAGACGTTCCAGCAGCGTGTCAAAAAATACGATGCGCTTGGTTTTGCCGAAGCCGGTGAAGTAGGCGTTGCCGTGCGCGCTGCGCTTGGAGCCATCCATCACGAACAAGCCTTGCGCGGTAAAGCCGCAACGCTTGAGCAAGGATTCGATGCGTGACTTCATCGCCTCGTCCTGCATCGGCGAGAATTTATTGAACAGCGGTGCGATGAACGACGGGTAGATAAACAAGATCAGCAGATTGAATACCACCCAAACCACCCACACATACAGCCACCAGTATTCGCCCATGCGCCCCATCAGCCACAACACGCCGAACAGCAGCGGCAAGCCGAGGATAGCGCCGATCAATATGCCTTTCAGCGCGTCGAGCAGATACAGCTTGAAGGTCATTTTGTTGAAACCGAAACGCGCCTCGATCACGAAGGTGCGATAAATGCTGAACGGGGCTTCCAGCAGCGAGGACAGCACCAGCACCGCGACGAGGGTGGCCATGCCTTGTGCGATCGGTGAACTGAACCAGCCATTGCACAGTTCGGCGATGAATTGAATGCCGCCGCCCAAAGTAAATACCAGCAACAACGCGGCGTCGAACAGCGTTCCCAGCATGTCGAAGCGCGTCTTGGCCGAGGTGTAGTCGGCTGCTTTTTGATGGTCGGTCAGCTGGACTTTTTCATGGAACGCCTCCGGCACGGCGGCTCGATGCGTGGCGATATGCGCCAGGTGACGGCGCGCCAGCCACAGCTTGGCCCAGGTAGTCAGCGCCAATGCGGCGATGAAAATAAAAGTGAATTGTGTAGCAGTCATAGAGGTTTTATTTCAGTGTTCGTAACAGGCGCGGTTGTGACACAATATGCATCCCGGCGTTCAACAATCTTGGGCGTTCCAAATCTTGGATTCATGAATTATGGCACAAAACCAAAACTACCTTATCTGGATAGACATGGAGATGACCGGCCTGGTCCCGGATACCGACCGTGTGATCGAAGTCGCGCTGGTGATCACCGACAACAATCTGGAAACGATCGCCGAAGCTCCGGTGTTGGTAGTGCATCAGCCGGACAGCGTGCTGGATGGCATGGATGCCTGGAACAAATCCACCCACGCCAAATCCGGTTTGGTCGACAAGGTGAAAGCGTCCACGCTGGATGAAGCGATGGTCGAGGCGCAGATGGTCGAGTTCCTCAAGGAATATGTGCCGACCCGCACCTCACCGATGTGCGGCAACTCAATTTGCCAGGATCGCCGCTTTCTTGCGCGCTGGATGCCGAAGTTTGAGGATTATTTCCATTACCGAAATCTCGACGTGAGCACGCTCAAGGAGCTGGCCAAGCGCTGGAAGCCGGAAATGGCACAAGGGGTTAAAAAGCACGGCAAGCACGAGGCGCTGGCCGATATCTATGAGTCCATCAACGAGATGAAACATTATCGCGAGCATTTCATCAAGCTCTAAGGGTGCCTCTAAAAATTCAGAGTTCGCCCAAATGCAAGACGCGGGGAAAATTTCGCCGCGCCGCATATGATGGATATGTAAGCAAGAAATTTTTACCGCAACGCAGCATAACCAGCGACTTGGCTGTCGTTAACCAGCGGCTTATGTCACTGTCTTTTGGTGACTTAGCCGAATGGCTATGCAACGCCTTTTGACAGCTTAGTCGAATGGCTAGTAGTAGCAGCAGTTGGGATGAAATCTGGATTTTTAGCGGGGTCCTTAAAACGGCGTTTACAGGTTGCCTGCCCGCACGCCATGCACCATGGAGGTAATGATGACCACGACTAAGCCTATTTCACCTATCCCGTCCGAAAACGACCATAAACAGGTGATCGAACGACCGGATGGCTTTTACTGGCAGGATACGCTCACCGAGAAACTGTATGGCCCTTTCCACACGCGGCTTGAGGCGATGCAGGACATGGAAAGCCAAAACGACAACGGCTATGAAGAAGGCGAGTCGCTGGAAGACGCAGAAGCGGAGATCGGCATCGCCGAATGGATAGACCCTGAAACCGGTGAACCGGCAGAGAGTTTGTCACCGCGCCGCAACGACGATTAGTCGCCAACGATTTTCAGGGTGTTGATAATCTCCGTTTACACAGAGCGTAGGGAGCAGCCCGAGGTCGAGGTGCATGAGTAACCCTATGTTTTCCATGTTTCGACCCTTCGATACAGCCCGGGACATGCTTCGCGGCAAAAACCGCCACTACGCTCTACACGAAAGGTTCTTGGCGTTTCACACCCTGTTACCCTCCAGTGGCCCGGCTCCAGCTTAAGCGCGCAGCCCGCATGGTTACGGTTGGCTAGAGTGGCGCGCGGGATCTTGTAGCCGCATCGACAGTTGCGTCGTTCGGTAAGCTGTGTACTTCAACGTCCACCTGCCACAATTGCGAAATGATAGTCTGCGCTCTGTCCGGTGCAGCGCTGCTCCAGAATCGCTCGGTGCCGGCACGACTAACGGTCGATAACAGATTGGCAGTTGCCAGGCGGCGGCGAAGTTCGCGCGCAATGGCGGGGGATGGGTCGATGATGGCGACCGTCGGACCGGCTATCTCACTTATCAGCGGGGCGAGGAAGGGATAGTGCGTACACCCCAGTACGATGGTGTCGGCTCTCTGCTCCAACAATGGCAAGACATATTGTTCGATCAATGCGCGGGTCTTGTCACCGGACAGATTGCCGGCTTCCACTTGTTCAACCAGTCCCGGACAGGCCTGCATCAGGATCTTTACATCGGCACCAAACCGTTCGTGAAGTTTTGCAAAATTGTTGCTGGCGATCGTTCTGCTGGTGGCCAGCACACCGATCACGCCCGATTGGGTGTGCGCTGCGGCCGGTTTGACGGCAGGCTCCATCGCTATGATGGGTACCGGGAATCTTGCGCGCAGCATTTGGATCGCCACACCTGTTGCGGTGTTGCAAGCCACGACGATGGCCTTGGCGCGCTGGCTCAGCAGGAATTCGACGATGGCGATAACCCTTGCCTCGATCAACTGCGTTGACTTATCGCCATACGGCGCATGGCCGGAATCCGCCACATACAGCAAGTCTTCACCCGGCAGCTCGCGGCGGATCTCATGCAACACCGACAGTCCGCCCACGCCGGAATCGAAAACACCTATTGGGTTTTTTGCGGGATTGGCTGCATTCATTTTGTTAAACCTGCATGCCCAATTCAGCGCACACGCTTGTGCCCCGACTTCGAGTGTTCCGGCTCATGATGCCCCGATATCTGGCAGGCACGGCGATAGGCCAGCAGCGTGGTCTGGGCCTTCCCCAGCACGCTGCCCGCCGGATAATCGCCCGCTTCGTCAGCTACGCCAAACGTGCATCCGCTGAGCAGTTCCATGCCCTCGCTCGCATGCTCTGCGGTGTGGATATGGAATAGGCCATTGGCAACGGCCTCGACGACCTTGCGATCCAGCATCAGGTGGTGGCGGTTGCGGTGCGGGATCAGCACGCCCTGGCTGCCGTCCAGTCCGGCTGTCGAGCAAATGTGAAAGTAGCCCTCGATCTTTTCATTGATGCCGCCCACCGGCAATACTTCGCCGTGCTGATTCACCGCGCCTGTCACCGCGATACCCTGCTTGAGAGGCAGGCCGGAAAGGGACGACAGCAACACAAAAAGTTCGGCGCACGAAGCAGAGTCTCCCTCCATGCCGTAATACTCCTGTTCGAACACGATGGATGCGTCGAGCGCGAGCGGTGCGTTATGGGCAAACAGCGCGGACAGGTAGTTTTGCAGGATCAGCACACCCTTGTCGTGGATAGGCCCGGACAATTCAACCTCGCGATCGATGTTGAGCAGGCCTTCTTCACCGGCAAAGGTGCGCGCCGTGACGCGCACCGGGAAGCCGAAGCGGTAGTCCCCCAGGTCTATCTGGGTCAGGGCGTTGAGCTGGCCCGTTTTCTCGCCATGCAACGTGATCAGCACATCGCCTTCGGCAATGGATTCCTGCAGGCGCTGGTCGGGGTAATCGTGGCGCAGCGTGCGCGCACGAATTGCCGCCTCGACATCCGCTGCCTCAACCAATCGGCCACCATGGATGCTGCACAGCGCGGCGCTTTCCATCACCAGCGCCTCGGCGCGGGCGAAGATCGCGCTCTGGCGCAACTGGTCGTCCACTTCGCGGTGCCCATCCTCCAGCAGACGCGCCACAGCGGCGGCGGAAAAATGCGGCAGCCCGAGATCGCGGCAGGTGTGGGCGACGAAGATAGCCGAAGCGCGGCGGGTCTCGGCGCTGGACGAAAAACTTTCGGCAAAGTCCACCTTGACCCGGAAGCGGCGTGCGAACTCCGGGTCTTCTTCCTGTAATTCGTAATACTGTTCGCGCGAACCGATCATGATGATCTTGGCATCGACATCCACCGCCTCGGGTTCGAGAGAAACAGCCGCGATCGGCGCGAACGCGGTGCCCGGCTCCTCGATCTGCAGCCTGCCGCTGCGCAGAAAGCGCCGCAGCATCTCCCACACCAGCGGGTCGGCCAGCAGGTCGCGCAGATGCAGCATCAGAAAGCCGCCATGCGCCCGGTGCAAACTGCCGGCGCGTATCCGCGAAAAATCGGTCACCAGCACATC
This sequence comes from Gallionella sp., assembly GCA_017880945.1. Lineage (GTDB taxonomy): Bacteria > Pseudomonadota > Gammaproteobacteria > Burkholderiales > Gallionellaceae > Gallionella. The sequence continues at coordinate 5,300 of JADGRM010000017.1, forward strand.
GTTTTCGGACTGATATTCGATGCTGCCGAACAGCGAGCGGAACAGGGGATTATCTTCGATGATCACCGGCGCGCCGTGCAGGCCGTCGTTGTCCACGACCAGGTTGACACGATAGCGGGACAACACGGTGCTCAATGCCTCGCGCCGGATATCCTCATCTGTGTCGGAAACCTTGAACAGTTCAAGATTTTCCAGCACGTCATGCATGACCTGATCCAGATAAGCGCCGAGCTTGACCGAATCCTTGATCTGCTTCTTCAGTCCTGCCCGGATTTCCTGCAATTCGTGATCCAGCAGCGGCTTCACCACTTGGCGCCGCAATGCCGCCAGCGCCTCGTTCATCACGCGCTCCATCGGCCGGGTCTTCTCAAAATAACGGGCGATCTCCGTGCGCAGTTCCTGCTCGGCCAGCCCGATCTCGGCGCGGCGTTCCTTCGGCAACGCAAGCACTTCGTCCTCGGTATAGGCGCGCCCTTTTTTTCCCAGCAGCGTGAAAAGTATGTGTCCGGTTTCGCGGTGCATCGTAAAACTGCGGGCTTCGGCAAAGGCCTCGAGTTCGGCGAATGCCTTGGCTTCTTCCGCCTTGTGGGTTTTTTCGATGCGCGCACTCTCGACCTTGAAATCCTGCCCGTCCAGGCGCTGCGGTATTTCCGTCTGCAGCGATTTCGTCATCTGCGCCATGAGTTGCCGCAGCAGGCGTCCCTGCCCGGCAGGCAGGCGCAGCGCACGCGGTTTTTCCGGCGCATCGAAGTTGTGCAGATAGCACAGGTCGGGCGGCACCGCCTTGCTTGCGGCGGTCGATTGCATCGCCTGCTTGAGCAGCGAGGAACGCCCGCTGCCGACCTCGCCCAACACGAACAGGTTGTAATCCGGCTGATCCATGCCGAGCCCGAAGCGGGCGGCCATTTCCGCGCGCTCCTGCCCGATCCACGGCAGAGGATATTCCAGCAATTCGGATGTATCGGCGAACCCGAGCGTATCGGGAGCAATGGTGAAGCGAAGCTCGGCGGGAGTCAGGTTATGGATTGGCATTTTTTAATCACGGAGACACGGAGGATTTCCCCAATTGTAACCATTAACCTAAAAAAACAGTTGAAACTTGTAGGAACGGGCCATGCCCGCGATCAGGCAATTCGCGGGCATGGCCCGCTCCTACAAACGGCGCTCTCAAAGGGTGAGTGCAGTAGGTTGGGTTAGCAATTTCATGGTTCGACAGACTCACCACCGACGGACGTAACCCAACATCATTTAAAAAGCTGTAGGGTTCCCTCTCCGGGGATGGGACGCGAAAAGGCCGTTAACCCAACCTACGAGCTTACCTCGATTTCTGGACACGATGCTTGTCCACCCAGTACCCCCATGCTACCAGCAACCACTGTGCTTGACCTACCCAAGCCAGTGCGGTGACGCTGGGAGGAGGTGGGCCAAATGCATTGCCGAGGTGTATCGTCACCAGAAAAGCGACCAATGACCAGAGCGCCCATTTGCCGGTCGCGTCGATTGCCTTGGTGGTGCGCAAATACAACCACACGCCCAGCGCAAAGATCGAAAGTTCGAGTGCCGTCTCGAATATCGGCGATGACCAGACCGCGAATCCCAGCAATGGAGAGTTGCCGGGGTAGAGCGGCAAGTCCGGGTAGTGAACGACGAGATCGAGCAACCAGTGGCTGATGACCGCAAGGCCGAGCACCACTGCGCCGCTGCGGCTGCGACGGATGAAGTAATAGAGCGCAGCAAAACATATCGCCCAGCCTATGACAGCCAGCAAGCTATGCGAGTACGGGTAGTAAACGAAATCCAGCGGCGGATGTTGTGTGCCGCCTGAGAGGATGGCCACACGCTCGATGCCAAGCATCAACAGAGTAGGCCAGAGCAGATCGATGAATTGCGCCGCCAAAAACAGCGTACCCAGCGAAACTTTTGGTGCGGCAGCTTTTGCACCAAACCCGACTCCGAAATGGCCAAGAAACATTTGCGTTATTCCTTACACTGGCTCTTGTTGCGAACTCTTAGCATTCGCTGCAACCAGGGCGGCCATCTCCGCTGCATCGCGCTGATCGCTATTGTTTAGCCCTGCGATGACACCAGCCTGATTTTTTGCAGGCTGGTTCTGGCTCACTTTCCATTTGCCGGATAACCTGGTGATGACGATCTCGAATCCGACGATGGCCCCGATCAGTTTTTCGGTGTACTCATGAGGCGCGTCCGATACCGACCACGGCTGGGCAAAGCCGGCTTCATTGTGCGCGGTGAGCGCTTCGAGCTGGGCGCGCAGCCAGGCAGCATCGTCGATCACGCGCAGCGTGCCGTAGGCATGCACGACGGCGTAATTCCAGGTGGGCACGACTTTGCCGGTTTCCTTTTTGGTGGCATACCACGACGGGGTAATGTAGCTGTCCGGGCCGTGGAATATCGCCAGCACCTCGACGTCTTTTGCGAAATCGCTCCACATCGGATTCGCGCGCGCAACGTGGCCGCGCAAGGCGCCGAACGGCGCAGGTGCATCCGCGAGGTGCAGCGGAATGTGGTTTGCAGCCAGCCCATCGGAAGACAGCGTGACCAAAGTGGCCAGCGGTCGCGCACGCATCAGCTCGTGCATGACCTCGATACGCGGCTCTTCAAAATGTTTTGGGGTATACATGGTTGTTGACAGAGATAACAGTAACTATGCGGACTATTGCGCTGTCCCAGTTGAATGATTTGTTTGGCTTAGAGTTGAATTCTGCGAGCATTATTGTCAGGGTATAGATATTCCATGTGCTTGGCAGTGCTTCGTGCAATGGTTTCACCACAATGGCGAGCAACAACCTTGAGCGCCATATCGATGCCCGCAGAAATTCCTGCGGAGGTGAATATTCTCCCATCTTCGACTACATGCTTGTCATACTCAACTGTTACTGATGGAAACGATTCACGCATCCAATCGAGCGATCGCCAGTGGGTTGTTGCATGGCACCCTTCAAGTAAGCCAGCAAACCCGAGAAGCATTGAGCCGGTACAAACCGATGTCAGAGTTTCGACCTCAGCGGCGCGATCACGCAACCAATTGAGCATTGCTGGGTTTTTGAGTTCTTTGCGAGTACCCCAGCCACCGGGAACAACAAGAATATCTAACTTCGGGCAGCTCTCAAAAGTGTGGTTTGGAATAACTTGCATACCTCCCGTTGTAAGTACGGGACCTTCTTTTTCTGCGATCAACAGCACTTCAAATGGCGACGGCTCTTCCTGTCTTCTTTCCTCATTGAGGCGGGTGACGGAGAAGACTTCAAAGGGACCGCAAAAATCGAGAACCTCGATGTTCTCAAACAATACGATACCGACACGTTTTATTTCCATAGAGTTACTTCTTCGCGCTCATCGCCAGCGCGCGCAGCCGGCCTTGTTCCAAGTCCGCCGCATTTGGCTCAACCAGCCAGCCCTGCAAATTGTCCATCACCAGATCGGTCAGCGCGTGCATCCAGTCGTCGCGTTCGTTGAGGCAGGGGATGTAGTGGTATTCGCCGCCGCCCGCGTGCTGGAAATTTTCCTTGCCTTCCATCGCGATCTCTTCCAGCGTTTCCAGGCAGTCGGCGACGAAGCCGGGGCAGACCACGTCCACGCGCCTGGTCTTTTGCTTGCCCAGTTCCTTGAGCGTGGCGGTGGTGTAGGGCTTGAGCCATTCCGCCTTGCCGAAGCGCGACTGGAAGCTGAGGAAGTATTGTTCGGGCTTCAAGCCGAGTTCCTGCGCCAGCAATCGTCCGGTCTTGTGGCATTCGCAGTGATAGGGGTCGCCCTTGTCCAGCGAGAATTGCGGCAGGCCGTGGAAGCTCATCACCAGTTTTTCCGGGCGGCCGTTCTTCATCCAGTATTCGTTGATGTTGTTCGCCAGCGCCTTGATGTAGCCGGGGTGGTCGTGGAAATTTTTGATGGTGCGCAGCGCCGGGGTGTTGCGCATTTGTTGCAATTCGCCGAACACGATGTCGAAGGCGGTGGCGGTGCTGCTTGCGGCATATTGCGGATACATCGGCACGACCAGGATGCGCTGGCAGTTTTGTTCCTTGAGCTTGCGCAGCACGCTGGCGATCGAGGGGCTGCCGTAGCGCATCGCATAGTCCACCACGAACGGTGCCTTGGTGCGCTCGCCGAGATAACCTTGCAGCAGCACAGTTTGCTTTGCGGTATGAACGCGCAATGGCGAACCTTCCGGCAACCACACGCTGGCATATTTTGCGGCGGATTTTTTCGGGCGAGTGTTGAGGATGATGCCGTTCAGGATCAGCCACCACACCGCTTTGGGAATCTCCACCACGCGCGGGTCGCTGAGGAACTCTTCCAGATACGGACGCACTGCCTGGGCAGTGGGCGCATCGGGTGTGCCGAGGTTGATCAGCAGGATGCCGGTCTTGACGGGTGTGCCATGCGCGAAAGCGGGTTCAGCCTGGTAAGCCATGAATGGAATCCTTGTGCGTTGATGTTGTGAACTTTAGTTCTGGGAAAGGGCATTGCCGAGCAAGCGCGCGGTGATGTCCACGATGGGAATCACGCGCTCGTAGTCCATGCGTTTCGGTCCGACCACGGCGAGTGTGCCCACCACTTTTCCGTCGGCAGAGTAGGGCGCGGTGATCACGCTGCATTTGTCCAGCGAGGCCAGCCCGGATTCGCTGCCGACAAAGATGTGGATGCCTTGTCCCCGGCCGCCGGCATCCAGCAGTTGCAGCAGTTCGGTTTTTTGTTCGAACAGGTTGAACAGGCCGCGCAAGCGGTTCATGTCGGTGGACAGGTCTGCCACGTGCAGCAGATTGTGTTCTCCGCTGATGACATAATCCCGGGATTGATTTGCCTGTGCCGCATCGCCCGCGGCCAGAGCCGCTGCCATCAGCGCGCTCATGTCCTGGTGCAGTTGCTGCAGCTCGCCGCGCAGCCGGTCGCGGATTTGCGAGAAGCTGCAGCCGATGTAGTTCTGGTTGAGAAAGTTGCCCGCCTCGGTGAGTTGCGATTGGGTGTAATCCCGCTCAAGCAACAGCACGCGGTTCTCCACTTCGCCGTCCGGCATCACGATGATCAGCAGCACGCGCTTTTCGCCCAGGCGCAAAAATTCGATCTGGCGCACCGTGATCGCGCTGCGCTTCACCGTGGCGACCACGCCGGCGAAGTGGGTCAGATCGGAGAGCAAGTTGGAGGCCTGAGCGATCAGCCGCGACGGGTTGTCCGGCTGCAACTTGTGTTCCATTTGCTGCACGCTCGCGCTGTCCAGCGGCTTGGTGACCAGCATCGTGTCGATGAACAATCGATACGCCAAACCGGTTGGAATACGGCCTGCCGAGGTGTGCGGACTGCTGACCAGGCCGATGTCTTCCAGCTCGGACATCACGTTGCGGATGGTCGCCGGGCTGAGCTCCAAGCCGGAATACTGGAGCAGCGTGCGCGAACCGACCGGCTGGCCTTCGCTGATGTAGCGTTCTACCAGGGTCTTGAGCAGGATCTGTGCGCGGTCGTTGAGCATGGGTTTGGATTCTACCATCCGCGATATGATGCTCAACGGACTTTAGAGGTTCCCTTTGCAAATCCGGACTTGATGTTGCGGGCGACAGTTCTTCCCGCACGACCACCGAATTCGACTCGAACCTAGCATAAATCCGCTGAAGAGTGTGGGTCATAAGTTTATATTCAGGGTTGAACTTCTATCTTGTAGACTGCTCAACAGCACTTCAATTATCAAGGGGTCATGGATGTTGCGCGCATTTTTTGCATCAGGTTTGGTTGTTGCGGCTGTGGGGCTGACGGCGAATCCGGCATTCGCGGAAACACCTGTAGAGGTGCTTGCTGCTTTAAAAGCCGAGGCGTCGGGTACGCCGGGTTTTCAGGGATTCTCGGCCGAGCACGGGGAGAGTTTCTTCAAGACCAAGCATAGCCATAATTTGAGTTGTTCAACTTGCCATACCGACAATCCTGCCGCGCAGGGCAAACATTCCGAGACCGACAAGCTCATCAAGCCGCTTGCGCCGGCCGCCAACGAGGAACGTTTCACCGACATGAAAAAAGTGGCAAAGTGGTTCAAGCGCAATTGCAACGATGTGCTTGATCGGGAATGCACACCACAGGAAAAGGGCGACGTGCTCTCTTACCTGCTAACCGTAAAGAAATAAAATTGGAGACTGCCATGCTGTTAAAAGTTAAAAATCTCACCCGTATGTTTGCCGTTGTGGTATTGATTATGGGCGCCACGATGCCTGTTGCCCATGCAGATGACGACGAAGACGAAGGTCGGCAGCCGGCGGTCAGTAATGCAAAATGGGTGTCGGAATGCGGCGCTTGTCACGTTGCCTATCCGCCGCGTTATCTTCCCGCTGAATCGTGGCGCGCGATCATGTCCGGGCTGGACAAGCATTTTGGCAGCAATGCCGGTTTGGATGCCGCATCCGCCAATGAAATAACGGCTTTCCTGGAAAAGAATGCCGACACCAGAAAGCATGAAACATTGGCCAAGCCGTTGCTGCGCATCACCGAAACCCGTTGGTTCAAGTCTGAACACAGAGAAGTGGCAGCGCACAACTGGAAAAATCCGAAGGTCAAGAGCCGGGCCAATTGCGGGGCTTGCCACACCAAGGCGGAGAGCGGCGATTTCAACGAAGACAATGTAAAAATACCCAAGTAGGAAGAGCACATCATGATTCGGCGTATTCTGGTTTGGGATGTACCCACGCGGGTTTTTCACTGGCTGCAGGCGTTGTCTTTCGGTGCGGCGTATCTGACGGCATTTTCAGAACGCATGCGCAATTATCATGTGGCACTCGGTTATATCCTGCTGGGCTTGCTCGTGTTCAGGTTGCTGTGGGGATTCGTCGGCACACGCTATGCGCGGTTTCGCTCGTTCCTGTTCAATCCCAAGGAGAGCTTTGTCTATCTGTTAACGATGGTCAAAGGCAAGCCCGCACATTATCTGGGCCACAACCCGGCGGGGAGTGTGTCGGTCTGGCTGCTATTGGGGTTGGGACTATTCATCGGGGTGACAGGCGTGCTGGCGCTTCAGGATGACGCAAGCGATGTCGTGGTCGATCTGCACGGCCTTGTAACGAATGTCATGCTGGGTGTGATATTGCTGCACCTTGTCGGCGTGCTGATGAGCAGCATCCTGCATCGTGAAAATCTGGTGCGCGCCATGTTCACCGGTTTAAAATCTGCGGAATCGGATGAAGGTATAAAGCGTTCTTATGGCTGGCTGGGTTTGTTGATGATGGTCGCCGTAGTCGTATTCTGGTTTGCCTATGTCAAGAAACCGCTCGGGTGAAGATAGGCGCGTTAGCTCTACATGCGGTGCAGCGGGACAAAACTTGGTTTAAGGGGTAATGAATGGAATGGAGATTTAAAGTTGTAAATATTGCCGCCGGTATCTGCCTGGCGGCTTTATCGGGGATGGTGTACGCAGATAACACAGCAGTGAATCCAGCATTGCCGACTGCCGCAAGTTTTTATACAAATAATTTCCAGTCATTAAAATCACGATCACTTGATGCGCAATCAGTTAATTCGCAATCATTTAATTCTTCGTCCTACCTGCTGGCAACGAATGAAGATGATGCCCTGCTGGGGCAGGAGGGGATGACTACTGTAACTCCTGCGACGGATTTTAAGCCTCCGTTGATGTCTGGCAGAAAGGCTCACCAATATCTGGGTCTGGGCACCGTGGCTTTAGCAGGGTTGACGATGTTGGCCGCGCCAGGAGAAGGTTGTGACCACAACTGCCCACCTGCTTCACAGCAGCCGCCGAGGCAGACATCCGGTACCACCCACACCAGGCTGGCACGCGCTACCGCTGCGATGGCCATCGCCACGGTGATGACCGGACTGATTTATCACTGGGACGACATTCATTGGGAAGACGCCTTTACCGATCCGGATAAGATGCATGCGCGGCTGGCTGCTGCAGGTGCGCTGCTGATGCTCTATGCAGTAGAAAAGTCGGCACATTCCACAGTTCCAACCAGTCATGCGGGTATTGCCGAGTTGGGCGCCGCGGCGATGGTTGTCGCCATTAAATTGACTTGGTAACGGGGTGAGATGATGCAAACGAAATCGAAAGTCGCAGCATTGTTGGCCATCGCCCTGTCAGTAAGTGGCGCCTATGCCCATGCGGAAGAAGACTTTGTGGGCTGGCTATTAAATTTTCAGCGTCAAAAAAATGTTAGACCGGTTACCGACAAGCAGTATCAGGAGGAATGCGGGGGATGCCACTTCGCCTATCAACCCGGGTTGTTGCCGGCAAAGTCCTGGGAGGTGCTGCTGAATGCAAATGCGTTGCGCAAACATTTCGGCGTCAATGCCGAGCTCGACGATGACACCCTGAAAGTCATTCATGATTACGCAGTGGATAACGCAGCGGACAAATCCTGGTACAAACGGTCGCGCAAGATCGCTGTTGCCACTGAGGAAGGTCCGGCTCCGCTGCGGATCACCGAGCTGCGCTATATCTCCCTCAAGCACCACGACATCCCCGAGAAAATGATCAAGGGCAACAAGGGTGTGAAGTCGCTGAGCTTCTGTGACAAGTGCCACACCCAAGCTGCGAAGGGCGTCTATGATGCGGATACCGTGGATATTCCGAATTATCCGAACTGGGATGGCTGGTTTAACAAGTAGTTCGGTCTGAACCCGGGTTGAGTTGACAGTAACCAACCCTGACTTTACATTGCGCATCCCTTTCCGACCGGTTCAAAACCAGCATGAAGCTCAGTGTATTACTACTCGCCCTGCTATCCGTTCTCAGCGGATGCGGCAAGGAATCTGCACCAGCAGCCAAAATCGAGCAGCCGGCGCTGACGCTGGTGGTCGGCTCTGTCGTATCCGATAGCGGCAATGTTTACAGCGGCGAGATTCGCGCGCGTTACGAGACGCAACTTGGGTTTCGTATAGGCGGGAAGATCATCGAACGCCTGGTGGATGCCGGTGCGCGGGTTCATGCAGGGCAAGTTCTGATGCGTCTTGATCCCGGCGATACCGGTTTGCAGGCGAGCTCGACTGAAGCGCAGTACCAGTTGGCCGAGGCCGAGGCGAAACGCTATCGCGAATTGCGCGACAAAAATTTCGTCAGTCAATCGGCGCTGGATGCAAAGGAAACCGCTCTCAAGGCGGCGGCCGCCCAAGCAGGGTTGGCAGGCAACCAGGCGGATTACACCACCTTGCGCGCCGATCATGCGGGCGTGATCGCCGCAATGTTGGCTGAGGTCGGTCAGGTGGTCAGTGCGGGACAGCCGGTGTTGCGCCTGGCGCAAGACGGCGAGCGCGAAGTGGCGATCGCGATACCGGAAACACGATATGAGGGCCTAAAGATCGGCGCAGCAGCGGACGTTTCGTTGTGGTCTGCCGGAAATGAAGCTGCTCATCTCAGCGGACATTTGCGCGAATTGTCTCCGGCAGCAGACCCGGCCAGTCGCACCTATGCGGCGCGGGTCGCGTTGAGAAGTGCGGATGCGCAGGCGGCATTGGGGATGACGGCAGAGGTGCGTTTCAAAAATCATGACAAGCGCGACAGATTGGTCGTGCCGCTGTCGGCGATATTCCAGCAGGGCGATCAGGCGGCAGTGTGGATCGTGGCTGCGGACCACAGCGTCAGTTTGCGGAAGGTAGAGGTCTCGGCCTATCGCGATAACGGCGCGGTGATCTCGAGCGGTGTCGCGGCGGGCGAGCGCATCGTCAGTGCCGGTGTGCACAAACTTAACGCGGGAGAAAAGATACGCATCATCGAGGGAGAATTCGCAAACGGTAGCGCGCAATGAAGGGGCCCAACCTTTCCGCATGGTCGCTGACGCACCAGCAGATGGTGCTGTATCTGATCATCGTGCTGATGGCGGCAGGGGTGATCTCTTATCTCAATCTCGGCCGCGCGGAAGACCCTGACTTCACCTTCAAGGTGATGGTGGTGCGCACGCTGTGGCCGGGGGCGACGGCTCAGGAGGTCGAGCGCGAACTGACCGAACGTATCGAAAAGAAATTGCAGGAAACACCCTGGGTGGATGTGCTGCGTTCGGCTTCCAAGCCCGGCGAATCGCTGGTGTTCGTGGTCCTCAAGGATTACACGCCCAAACCTGAAGTGCCGGAAGCCTGGCGGCAAGTGCGCAAAAAACTGGATGACATCCGCCATACCCTGCCGTCCGGCGTGCAGGGCCCGTACCCCAATGATGAATTCGGCGACGTGCAGATCAACATCTTCGCGCTGACCGGAGACGGTTTCGATCTGAGTGCGCTGCGCCGATATGCGGATCGCATCGCGCTGGATCTGAAACGCGTGCCGGATGTGAGACGCGTCGAGCTGATCGGCGTTCAGGACGAAAAGGTCTACGTCGATGTGTCGCCCAATCGCCTGGCGAGCCTGGGTATCACGCCGCAGCAGGTGGCCGAGGCGCTGCAAAAACAGAATGCGGTGAATCCAGCCGGCTTCGTCGAAACGGACAGCGACCGTATCCGTCTGCGTGTGAGCGGCGGCTTCGACAGTGTCACCCGGGTGCGCAACACCGATCTGCTGGTCAACGGACAGCACTTCCGTTTGGGCGACATCGCCAAAGTGAACCGGGGTCTGGCCGATCCGCCCGGCCCGCGGATGCATGTCGGCGGACAGCCCGCGATCGGCATCGGGGTCATCATGGACAAGGGCGGCAACGTGATCGATCTCGGCGAAAACCTGAAGCAGGCGATGAAAGCTATTTCCGCCCAGCTTCCGGCCGGGGTGGAGGTGCACGTTGTTGCCAATCAACCGGAAGTGGTCAAGGGTTCGATCACCTTGTTCGAACGCTCGCTGACCGAGGCGGTGCTGATCGTGCTGGCCGTGTCGTTCCTGAGCCTGGGCTGGCGCACCGGCACGGTGGTGGCATTGTCCATCCCGCTGGTGCTGGCGATCACCTTCTTTCTG
>JADGRM010000152.1 GCA_017880945.1 Gallionella sp.
GCGCAGGGACAGCCGTTTTTGCCGGTCCTGTAAATGGTGCTATCGAATTGCCTGCTCGGTTTCCGGATCAAAAAAATGCAATTGCTCGCTGGGTACCGAAAGCTGAACCGTTTCACCCACGGCCAACGGCAATTGCGGATCGACGCGCGCGATTGTCATGGTCGAATCGCCTAGACGTGTCTCGAGCACGATTTCCGAGCCGAGTTGTTCAATAACCTCGATCTCGGCCGCGCCGATTGAATTCCTGTCGGCCGCATTGATCGACAAATGCTCGGGACGCACACCAAGAGTAATAGCACGGTCTTTCCATGCGGAAAGTGCCGCCTTGTGCCGCTCGGCAACGCGAGCCCGCAGGAACGGAGTTTGCGCAATCAATTCGCCCTCCTCGGCGCGGATCGTGACTTCGAAGAAATTCATCGATGGAGCGCCGATAAAGCCGGCAACGAATTTATTGGCCGGCTCGCCGTACACCTGCAGCGGCGTGCCACACTGTTGAATGCGGCCGTCTTTCATGACCACCACGCGATCGCCAAGCGTCATGGCCTCGACCTGATCGTGGGTAACGAATACGGAAGTGGTCGGAACGCGCACGCGCAGACGCTTGATCTCGACACGCATTTGTGCGCGTAGTTTGGCGTCCAGGTTGGAAAGCGGCTCGTCGAACAAAAAGACTTTAGGATTGCGCACAATGCAGCGGCCCAGGGCTACACGTTGCTGCTGCCCGCCCGACAATTGGCGCGGTTTGCGCTGCATCAACTCGCCTAAACCAAGAATTTCGGCCGCGCGGTCAATGGCTATCTTGATGTCTGCTTCGCGAATTTTTTTATTGCGCAGACCAAAAGCCAGATTGTCGTAAACGCTCATATGCAGATACAGCGCATAGTTTTGAAAAACCATCGCCACATCGCGATCCTTCGGCAGCAGATCGTTGACCACCCGGTCGCCTATGCGAATTTCACCGCTGCTGATAGCTTCCAGACCGGCAATCATGCGCAGCGTCGTCGATTTGCCGCAGCCCGAAGGGCCGACCAGAACAACGAACTCCTTGTCGGCGATTGTCAGGTCGACATCTTTGACGGCGTGCTGCATGCCGCCGTAATGCTTGTTCAGTTTGCTAAGTGAAATTTGACTCATCGTTAACCGCCTTCACCGATCAAAGACGCGCCGCAATCGCTTGCGGCGCGGGCGATGGAACTACTTTATGGCTGCGTCATGAACGAGCGTTGCACCTTCGGCCAGAACCTTCGGAATGTCGGAACGACCACCGGTAACGGCCTTGGTTACCGTATTGTTATAGGCTTTGTGCACGGCAGGCCAATTCGCAAAATAGTAAGCCGAGTGGATTTTGTGCGGGCTGTCAAGATAATACTTCTGCAGGCTTTGCATGAAGGCATCGGTCTTGGCGATCTTGCTCCACAGCGCCGCATTCGGCGGAGGCGCGCCGGTCTTTTTCCAAAGAGCAAGCTGGCCGTCTTCGTCGAGCATGATATCCGACAACATTTTCTTGGCCAGCGCCTTGCGTTCTGCCGGAACAGCCTTTGGAATGGCCCATCCCCAGAGCTCGTTCCAGAGCGTGACATTCTTGCCCATCGGGCCGATCGGAAACTGCGCCAGACCGACTTTTCCGGCGACTTTGGATTTCGCCGGATCGTTGAACTCGCTCCAGTACGTCGTGTCCGCAACCGTGAAGGCTGCGTCACCGACGGTGAACACGGCATTCGCCTCGTTACGCCCATAGGCGGGCATGCCGCGCGGACTGATCTTGTCCGTGTTGAGCGCATCCCACCAGAACTCGACGACCTGGCGCATACATGGCTCATTGAACGCGCTGGTCCAGCCATTCTTGGCCAGTACCGCGTTATCGCGGCTGCCGAACGGCTTCATCACATCGCAGCTATTGTTCCATAAGGTCCAAAGCGAGGAGTTCCAGTCGGAGTTCGGATCCATGCCTCCTACGAAACCATACTTGACCTTGCCTTCGCCCTGCAATTTCTTGCTGAGAGTTACCAGTTGTTTCCAGGTCTTGGGCAGTTCACTTTCCTTGATCAGGTCGGTGCGGTAAAAAAGGGCGCCCAGGGTCTGACCCATCGGCACTACTGTGGTCTTCCCGTCCTTGTTGAAAAAGATGATCGGATCCGTACTCCACTTGTCGGCATATTTCAGGCCGGCCACATCGTCCAGCGGTTCAACCAGGTGCGCCCATAGCTGCCCCCAGTCGTCGTTGTGCCAGATGACGTCGTATTGGTCCGAGCCCGACGTCAGCGATGCCGTCATTTTTTCAACATAGACACCGTATGAATTCGGGACCTTGATGATCTTGACATTGTTCTTTTCGCCCCATTTCAGCATCATGTCGATTGACGCCTCTTGTAACGGGTTAGGTTGATAGGCGATGCGCAATTCCTTTTGTTGCGCCATCGCGCTACCCAGGCTACCGACGAGCAGCGAGAGCCCGGCGGCGCAAGCTACAGCCCATTGTTTCGCTTTAATCATGTCCTTCTCCTTGACGTTGTATTAACATTTCCTTCCTGACTGCCTTTAAAAACAGCGCGAGCCCGGTCATCCGCCGTACTCGCTGCTGCAATTAAATCTTGAGCCCCCGGATGACGTATTTCTGTCCGAACAGCGTGAGCAGAAACGCGGGCACCAGTGCCAGTACCGCCGTGGCGGCCATGAGGTTCCACTGCATGCCCATTTCAGACACGAACTGCGCCATGACGACGGTGATTACCGGCGTATGCTGGCCCGTAAGAATCAGGGCGAACAGGAACTCGTTCCACGAGAACAGCCAACTCAGCACCGCAAGCGCCGAGATGGCCGGCATCGCCGACGGTACCGCAACGCGCAAAAAGGCACCCCAACGCGTGCAGCCATCGATCAACGCGGCCTGCTCCATCGAGGGATCAATACCGTCGAAAAAGCCTTTCATCAGCCACGAGAAGAAGCAAATGTGCACGGCGATATGCGGCAACAATAGCCCAAGATAGCTGTCGTACAAGCCCCAGCGCTGCTCCACAAAATATAGCGGCAACACCCAGGTAACGAACGGTACGCACCGCAATGCATAAATAGCACCAAACCAGCCGCTGGCAATCGGGCCGCGAAAGCGCGACAACATGTAGCCGCTTGAAACGGTCACCAGGATGGAAAAAATGGTCGCAGCAGTGGCGATTACGCTGCTGTTGAAAAACGCCCGCACCAGGCGCTCGTTTGCGAACACCTGAGCGAAGCTGTCAAGCGTGAAATCCAGCCCCCGGTACACGTAGTACACGCCCGACTGCGGTCGCAATGAAGTCAGGATCAGCCACAGTACTGGAAATGCAAATAGAAAGCACACCACCGACAGGGCTAAGCCAAAAGAAATGCGTCGCGCGCCGGGGGCGAAGAAATCGAAGAACCGTCGTTGCAGCGTGTTCATCAGGACATCTTCCGGACGTGATCAAGAATGCGATAGAGCGCTAACCCCACCACCAGAATGATCAGGGCGCCAATGATGGCCGCCGCCGAGCCCTTGGCAAAGTCAAGAAACACAAATGCATTCTCGTAGGCGTAAATACTGAGCAATTCGGTCTCGCGCGCGGGACCGCCGCCCGTCAACGCCCAAACGGTATCGAAGGTTCGAAACGCATCGATTGACCGGATCACGATGCACACGATGATCACCGGTCGCAGCATTGGCAAAGTGAGATAGCGGAACACTCGCCATGCCGTGGTGCCGTCGATCGCCGCTGCCTCGAAAGGCTCTTTCGGCAAACTCTGCAGGCCAGCCAGGAGCAGCAAGGTAAACCAAGGCGTCCACAGCCAGACATCGGTCAACACAATGACGGAAAAAGCGCTCCAGCGTTGCACCAGCCACGGCTGGCCTTCGCCACCGAGCGCTTCCAGCACCACATTGACAATGCCGAACTCGTCGTTGAACATCCAGCGCACCATGATCGCCGCGATCACAGGTGCCACCATCAGCGGCATCAGCAATATCGTCTGAACCAGTTTTTGCCCGCGAAACGGGCGATTCAGGGTCAGCGCCAAGGCCAGGCCGATAACGAGGGAAATAGCGACACTGGAGAACATGAATACAAACGTGTTGGGCAACACGATTTGCAGGAACGCCGGATCGGTCAGTACGCTCGCGTATTGCGAGAAGCCAACCCAGGTTTTCTTCGGGTTGTACAACATCCAATCGCGAAAACTCGCGCTGCCGCCGACAAAAATCGGTACGGCCTGAAACAATATCAACAGCGTTACCGCCGGAGCAATCAGCATAAGCATGAAACGCTGCTGCTCTCCGAAGGTCTTACGCCAGGTGTTCTTCAACTTCATCAATCCGTCTCTTGGAATCGAATCCAGTTACATTGTTCCATGTTTCCACCATCGACCCAAACAGGCGCATTCATCCCGCGCCACCCGCGTGGATCATACCTGAATTGGAATTAACCAGGTCCGCAGCGACAAGACATGGCGACGGGAAGTCCCCCTTCGAAGAAATTGTATAAGGCGCATGGAGTATCCTATCGCATCTACTTGGCTAAAGTACCGGCTCTGGCTGTCAGACCGAGACCAAGACCTTATCTTCGTGGTCGATATAGCCCTTTATCGGCGAGAACCCAACCTTGATCAGCGCCCTTGGAAGACCGGCGCCCGCTTCTCCACGAAGGCTGCCATGCCTTCTTTTTGGTCCTCAGTGGTAAAGGCAAGGCGGATTGCGCGGCGCTCGACATCGAGTCCCGCCGTCAAGGTTGTTTCGTATGCCGCAAGAACCGCCTCTTTTGCGAGGCGCGCAGCGATGGGCGCCCTGTCTGCGATTACCTTCGCCAGAGCAAGTGCGCGGTCGACAACTTGATCGTCGGGCAAAGCTTCAGCAGCAAGACCGCTTCGGAGCGCCTCGCGACCATCGATCGGTTGCCCCGTAAGCACCATCTTCATCGCAAGCGATTTCCCGACGACACGCGTAAGTCGTTGCGTTGCCCCATCGCCTGGAATGATGCCGATGGTGATTTCCGGCTGGGAAAAAACCGCATTTTCAGCGGCGATAATGATATCGGCCAGCATGGCGAATTCGAGCCCGCCGCCAAGACACAGCCCCCTAACGGCCGCGATCATGGGCTTGGAGAAATGCTCAATCGTCCGCCACGCCGACTGTCGGGCATGATTGCTGATCGCCTCGAAGCCTTGTTTCTGCATTTCTTTGATGTCTGCACCCGCTGAGAATGAACGATTATTGCCTGTGACGACCACGCAGCGAACCTCGGGATCCCCCTCGGCCTCGACTAGTACCGCTGCCATCTGCTGAAGCAGTTCTGCACTTAGAGCGTTGAGCTGCGCGGGGCGGTTGAGCGTAACGAGCAGCACCCCATTTTC
>JADGRM010000153.1 GCA_017880945.1 Gallionella sp.
GTGCCGCATCTGGCATTCCAGCCGAACGCGATGGCCGACCTGAAGATATTGCCGATGGACGAGGTGCAGACCAGCTACTACCTGCGCCTGCGCGTGCAGGACAAACCCGGCGTGCTGGCCGACATCACGCGCATCCTTGCCGACGAACAGATCTCAATTGATGCCGTGATCCAGAAAGAACCGGGCGAAGGCGAAGACCAGGCCGACCTGATCATGCTCACCCACCTGACGCGCGAAAAACGCATCAACGCAGCGATCAAGAAGATCGAGGCATTGGGCGTGGTGGCAGGCAAGGTGACCAAAATCAGGCTGGAAGAGTTAGGTAAATAACACGCTCCCCTCGCCCGCTGGCGGGAGAGGGAACTGATGAGGTAACGCTTCAAATGAAATACATCTCCACACGCGGCAATGCGCCCGCGAAAAACTTTACCGAAATCCTGCTTGGCGGTCTCGCACCCGATGGCGGGCTGTACTTGCCGGAGCAATATCCGCAGGTGACCAGGCCTGAGCTGGATGCGTGGCGCAAGCTGTCTTACGCCGATCTCGCGTTCGCGGTGCTGTCGAAATTCATTACCGACATTCCGGCGGCTGACCTCAAGGCCATCATCGCCAAGACCTACACGACCGCTGTTTACAGCAATGGCCGCAGTGATTCCGATTTCTCGCAGATCACGCCGCTGCGCACGCTGGAGCCTGGCGTGCATATACTCGAACTCTCCAACGGGCCGACGCTGGCGTTCAAGGACATGGCGATGCAGTTGCTGGGCAACCTGTTCGAATACACGCTGGCAAAACAACATGCCGAGCTGAACATCCTCGGCGCGACTTCAGGCGACACCGGCTCCGCGGCCGAATATGCGATGCGCGGCAAACGCGGCATCCGCGTGTTCATGTTGTCGCCGCACGGAAAGATGTCGAGCTTCCAGCGCGCACAGATGTATTCGCTGCAAGACCCCAACATCTTTAACATCGCCATCACCGGCATGTTCGACGACGCGCAGGACATGGTGAAGGCGGTGTCCAACGACCACGCCTTCAAGGCCAAGTACAAGATCGGCACGGTCAACTCGATCAACTGGGCACGCGTGTCGGCGCAGATCGTGTACTACTTCAAGGGCTACTTCGCCGCGACCAAATCCAACGACGAGCAGGTCGCGTTCTCGGTGCCGTCCGGCAATTTCGGCAACATCTGCGCCGGACACATCGCGCGCATGATGGGCCTGCCCATCGGCCAATTGATTTTGGCAACCAACGAGAACGACGTGCTGGATGAATTCTTCCGCACCGGCGTGTATCGCCCGCGCGGCACGGATCACACCTACGAGACCAGCAGTCCGTCGATGGATATCTCCAAGGCCAGCAATTTCGAGCGTTTCGTGTTTGACCTGGTCGGGCGCGATGGTGCCAAGGTGCGTGAATTCTGGAGCAAGGTGGATGCAGGCGGAGCGTTTGATATCAGGGGCACGGCCTATTGGGATGCGCTGCCGAAGTTCGGTTTCGCTTCCGGCAAGAGCACGCATCAGGATCGCCTCAAGACCATCCGCGAGCTGTGGGAGGAATACGGCGTGATGATAGACACCCACACCGCCGACGGACTCATGGTGGGCTTGGAACAGCGCCGCCCCAACCTGCCGCTGATCTGCCTGGAGACCGCGCTGCCCGCCAAGTTCGCCGAGACGATACGCGAGGCATTGGGACGCGAACCGGAACGCCCTGCTGCGCTGGAAGGCATCGAGAAGCTGCCGCAACGCTGCGAATTGATGGATGCCGATGTGGGCAAGCTCAAGGCCTTCATCGCGGCAAGAGTGCCGGCATAATTCATATTTTTAGAGAATTAAAGCATCCATGGAAATACAAACCAGATCAGTACTTACTTGCCCTGTGTGCGGTTTCGCCAAGGAAGAAGAGATGCCTGCCGATGCGTGCCAGTGGTTTTATGAATGTACAAATTGCCGAACGATACTCAAACCAAAAGCGGGCGATTGTTGTGTCTATTGCTCTTATGGAACGGTCCCTTGCCCCCCGATCCAGCTTGGCGGCGGCAAGGACGGTTGCTGTTAAAGATGCCCAAACATCGTTCAATAAGGGTACAGGCAGTATTGATACACTTTAAGTGACTAAGTGAATAATCTTCTCCTCCTCATTCTCTGCTTTATCGCCGGCATGTTGCTGCACCGCTTCAAGCGCATGCCGGTCAACACGCCCGCGGTGCTCAACAGTTTCATCATCCATGTTTCCTTCCCCGCGCTGATACTGTTATCTGTGCATGACCTGAAGATCAGCGGCGAAGTCGGGCTGATGGCGGCGATGGGATGGATTGTTTTTGCGCTGTCGGCCGGGTTCTTCTGGCTCATCGGGCGCTGGCTCGATTTGCCGCGACCCACGGTGGGCGCGCTGATACTGACCGGAGGATTGTGCAACACCTCATACGTTGGTTTGCCGATGATCGAGGCGTATTACGGACACCAGGGACTCGCCAGCGGGATCATCGTCGACCAGCTCGGTTCCTTCCTGGTGCTCTCCACATTGGGCATCACCTTTGCCGGCATCTATTCGTCGGGTCGTCCCGGTGTCGGTGAAATGGCGAAGCGTATCTTTCTGTTTCCCCCGTTCATCGCATTGGTGATCGCGCTGTTGTTGATCCCTATGGAATATCCGGAATGGCTGACGCTTGTGCTCAAGCGCATGGGCGACACATTGGCACCGCTGGCGCTGCTCGCGGTCGGCTTTCAATTGCGCCTTGGGCATCTCGCGGGCAATGGCAGGAATCTGGCCATAGGCCTGACATTCAAGCTGGTGCTGGCACCGCTGGTATTGTTCCTGTTATATGTACCGCTGCTCGGCGCGCATGGTCAGGCCATCCAGATCACGTTGTTCGAAGCAGCCATGCCGCCGATGATCACCGCCGCGATACTCGCGACCGAGCACGACCTTGATCCGCCGTTGGCGACGCTGATGGTGGCGATGGGACTGGTGATTTCATTCGCCACGCTGAGCGGCTGGTGGTGGTTGATGCGGGGCGTATAAGACGTTATCCGGAATCGACTGCTGAATAGAGCCGTAACGCCGATTTACCAATTCAGGCATGAGTGATCAGATTTAAAAAGAGACTTGAGTTTGTTGCAAATACAACTGCTCCACTTTTTTGCGAGCCCACGGTGTCCTGCGTAAAAATTTCAAGCTGGATTTGATGCTGGGATCGTGAGTGAAGCAGCGTATAGGCACAGCGGCACCCATTGCTTCCCAGCCCATGGTCTCGGATAGTTGTGTGACGATAGCCTCAAGCGTGATGCCGTCCAAACTGGGAAGACTTGCTGGTTTTTTAATGGTGTTCATGTTTTCATTTTACAGGGGTTAGCCGGACTTGAGCGTTTACAATGGTGACCCTTGTTTCCGGGATGCACTTGTCATGACAGGCTCCGTTCGCCTCGCAAAACGCCTTGCCGAAATAATCCCCTGTTCTCGCCGGGAGGCCGAACTTTATATTGCAGGTGGCTGGGTAATGGTTGATGGACAGGTGGTGGAAGAGCCACAGTTCATGGTGACGCAGCAGAAGGTCGAGCTCCACCCCGAAGCCAGTCTCGTACCGGTTGAGCCGGTGACCATCTTGTTTCACCAACCGCCCGACGCGAACATGAATGCTGATTCCGCGCAGCAATTGATACGCGCCGACACGCGGGCGGCTGACGACCCTTCCGGCATCCACATACTCAAGCAACACTTTGTTCGACTGATGCAGTGCACACCGTTGGAGAAGAATGCCGGCGGCTTGTTGGTGTTTACCCAGGACTGGCGAGTGGCGCGCAAGCTGATCGACGATGCCGCCACGGTCGAGCAGGAATATATCGTGGAGGTCGCGGGTGAATTGCCACCCGACGGGCTCAAGCTTCTCAACCACGGACTCAGTTTTAACGGCCGGGCACTGCCCCCGATCAAGGTCAGCTGGCAAAACGAAACCCGGCTGCGCTTTGCCCTCAAAGGGGCACAACCAGGCCAGATCGCGCATATGTGTAAAAGTGTCGGGTTACAGGTGCTGGCCATGAAACGGATCCGGATCGGGCGAGTGGCTATGGCCAAATTGCAGCCTGGACTATGGCGATATTTGATGCCGCATGAGCGGTTTTAAATCAGGTCGGCGGGCACGCTATTGTGCCCTGTCAATTCCGCAAGTGCTTGAGCCTATAGCGGATAGCTTAGCTTTGTTGAATGCGGGAATGACGGGCCGGTCAAAAATGTTTTCAGCTTCTGTGCACGGGTGTCCGGTTAAGAAGAGTTATGGAAAAGTTAGAATCACTTCGGGAGCGACCGGCTGCAAAGTGCCAATTGAAGCCGTTCAGGATTCAAGTTGTAGTTTGGAATGGAATTTGACTCTCTCATACAACGACAAATGACAGAGTGCGGCAATACCGCCCCCCGTTTTACAACCGGTTGCTACAAATAATTTTTAATCAAGGCTACCAAGCGTAACTATCAATGCAGCCATTGCGGTGAGCCAGGCTAAAGCGAAATGAAAATCAGTATCTTTTTTGGGCACACCTTCTTTAGTTGATCCAATTGTTTTGTCGCTCATTTTAATCACCATCAATATTATATTTACTTGAAAATATTCACTTTTATGAGTGAGTGATTTACAAACATTAATATTATTTTTTTAAGATTCATTTTTTTCATATTGGTTCCTAAAGAAATCTGGCGAGCCTCAAACGTCCGGTTTGGCACTTAGATGCCGTTATAGGTGAGGAGGAGTCGATCCCATTGCTATGGGTCGCACTGCGAGTAACTAATGGTAGGCTGGTTATTCGGGTGCCAAATCCGGGCGTTCGATGTTCCAAGGCACTGTTTGGGTCAGACGAAAGAAGCAAATCTTGTCTATCTGCTCTATTATGCATCTGCTGACGGACAATTTAGTGGAGCCGTCAATGGATCGTGCTGTTATCTTGAATCTGTATGCTTCACTATATTCAATAATATTGACCGTTGAGCCTGTCTGGCAACTATCAGGTGACGTTGGCTCCGACCGCTCGCTATGTCTCCGAAGCCGGCGGAAGAGTAAGATGTTTTCTCACGGATTAACAAGGATCACATCCAGGAACTTCAATATGCGTCCACGTCATTTTGAACGTCACCGCACTGAACGCATCGGCTGGCTCCGCGCCGCGGTATTGGGCGCGAACGATGGCATCGTTTCCACAGCGAGCCTGGTGCTGGGAGTTGCTGCCGCGCATGCTACCCACAGCAGCATAGTGGTCGCCGGGGTTGCCGGCCTGGTCGCCGGCGCCATGTCGATGGCTGCTGGCGAGTATGTCTCC
>JADGRM010000154.1 GCA_017880945.1 Gallionella sp.
TGAAATAGCGCAATCAAGAAATAGGGCCACAGCGAAATATGGCAATCCAGATTAGTGCAATCAGGAAATAAAAGAGCGATTTCAAAATGAAGATCAGACAACTTTCCAGCCGTGCAGCCGACTTCAATATAGAGTTAACCAAACTGCTGGCCTTCGAGGAAACGGCAGATGAAAAGCTCGAGGCGACCGTTGCCGGCATCCTTGCCGATGTGCGCAAGCGCGGTGATGAGGCGGTGCTGGAATACACGCGCAAGTTCGACCGCCTGCCGTTGGCCAATGCCGCAGCGATGGAATTGTCGCGCGATGAATTGCACGTCGCGTTCGACGGCTTGCCCGCGGAACAGCGCAGCGCGCTGGAACAGGCCGCACAGCGCGTAACCGACTATCACCGCAAGCAGGTGCAAGCTTCGTGGAGCTACACCGATGCCGATGGCACGCTGCTCGGCCAGCAGGTGACCCCGCTGGATCGCGTCGGCCTGTATGTGCCGGGCGGCAAGGCGGCTTATCCTTCCTCGGTGCTGATGAACGCGCTGCCGGCCAAGGTGGCGGGCGTAGCCGAGCTGATCATGGTCGTGCCGACCCCCGACGGCGTGAAGAATCAGTTGGTGCTTGCGGCGGCTTATCTGGCGGGTGTGGATCGCGTCTTCACTATAGGCGGCGCGCAAGCGGTGGCGGCATTGGCTTATGGCACGGCGACTATCCCGAAGGTGGACAAGGTCGTCGGTCCCGGCAACGCCTATGTGGCGGCCGCGAAACGCCGCGTGTTCGGCGTGTGCGGCATAGACATGATCGCCGGACCATCGGAAATTCTGGTGATCTGCGACGGGCAAACCGACCCCGACTGGATCGCGATGGATATGTTCTCGCAGGCCGAGCACGACGAACTGGCACAAGCCATCCTGTTATCGCCGGATATCGAATTCATCGCAGCGGTGGCGCAAAGTGCGGATCGCCAGCTGGGACAGATGCCGCGACGCGACATTATCAAGACTGCGCTGGAGAATCGCGGTGCACTGATACACGTTGCCGATCTGGACGAGGCTTGCGCCATCAGCAACCGCATCGCGCCCGAACACCTGGAGTTGTCAGTCGCAGACCCGCAGGCCTGGCTACCCAAGTTGAAACACGCCGGTGCAATCTTCATGGGCCGCTACACTTCCGAAGCGCTGGGGGATTATTGCGCCGGGCCGAATCACGTCCTGCCCACCTCCGGTACCGCGCGTTTCTCCTCGCCGTTGGGGGTGTACGATTTTCAGAAACGCAGCAGCCTGATTCAGGTCTCAGTGCAAGGCGCGCAAAAGCTGGGTGAAATTGCTTCCGTGCTGGCTTTCGGCGAAGGACTGCAGGCGCACGCCCAATCGGCGTTATTCAGGAAGAGCCAAGTTAAAGTCTCTTAACCGCGCGGCGGCGAGTTGTATCATCCACGCTTCACGGTTTATCAACACGCCGGTACAGCCGGTAGTGTTCGCCCTTGTCTCCTTTGCGGCTGCCTTCCCAGATTTTTTCCCAGCGTGTTTCGTCGAGCAGCGGCCTGGATAATTTGTCGCCCTGGATCAGGCGCAAATCACAACGTTGCTTAGGATCTTGCCGTGTGATGATATTGCCGAAGTAATGCAGCATCGCGCGTTGTCCGTCGCCCAAATGTTCGCCCGCGACACATTGGTAGTGTTCCGGCATGGCTTGTTTCAGCGCATTGACCATGTTGCGATAACTCTTGCCGCTGTCCAGCCAGGGCAGCCACAGCGTCATCGCGAGTATCCAGATCAGCGTGACTCCGGAAGCCCAATTTAAAGTTGCACGGCGCATCGAACGTCCGACGCGCCATACCATCACGACCCACAATACCGTGGCGATGATGGCGATGACGAACGGTATCGTGTGTAACTCAGGCTCGAAACCAGGCTGATAATCTTTCAGCCAATGCGTGATCTTGGCCTGGTTGTCCAGCAGCAAACCCGCCCAGCCCCACCACATCAGGATGGCAATCAGCGCGAAAGTCATTATCCCGAACCAGTCCAGCGCGTTTGCCGCCCCGCGTTTCAACATGGACAGTGAAGCGGTTGCCAACAACGTGATCGGCAGCAGCATCGGCAAGGCGAAAACTTCCTCTATGTCGGCGGCGAGGCTTAGCGAGATGAGCATCACCGCGAAACTGACCAGCGGCAATTGCAGATCGTCGCGTTGCGCCAGGCGTTTGCGCGACTTCCATACTACCCAGGCTGCCAACGGCAGGGCAGGCCACGCCAGCCATGGCAGATTCTCCAGGTAATAGAAGGAATCCTTGCCCGGCCCGGTTTTCGCATAGCTTATCCATTTGCCGATGTTGTGCGTCCACGCCCAGTCTGCGAACAATTGCGGGGAGTGTTGATACAGCAGCAGTGGCCAGATGGTCAGCCAGGGCAAGGCAAGCAGCAAGGCAACACCGAGGCTGAGATAATACTGGCGCTTGCGCCAGCCTTGAAACAATAACGGCAAGCTTGCCGCGATTAGCGCGAACAGTATCGGCGAGATGAAGCCCTTGGACATGAAGCCGATGCCCATGCCCGTGCCGATCGATACCCCGGCACGCATGACGCTTTCCTGGCTCAGGGAAAAACCGTACAGCATCATCGCGCAACCAGCCAGCAGCGCGAGATCGGTGGTCATCTGGTGCGCGCTTACCAGCATGCCTAGGCAGCCGATCAGGATGATCGCCGCAGCCCAGCCGCGATTATCGCCATACAATTTGCGACCTGTGAGGCCGACGAACAGCAGGGTCAGCGCAGTATAGAAACCACTGGCAAGGCGCGCGCCGTCATGTAGCGGCAACAGCGGTGAAAATAGTTTGGCGCACAGAGCGGCTGTCCAGTAATACAGCGGCGGCTTGTCCATAAAAGGTTCGCCCGCGAGGGTGGGCGCTAACCAATCACCGTTATGCAGCATCGAATAGATCAGCCCGAAGCCGGAAACCTCATCCGGTTTCCAGGGATCGTGACTGACCAGTCCCGTACCCAGCCAGATCAGGCACAGCAGCCCGAGCAGCACCGCTTTGGCGGGTGTGATCGGGTATGGGTCAGTGGGTTTAATGAAGTACATGCGTCAGGGTATCCTAAAAAAATCCAGATTTCATCCCAACTACTGTGTTGCGGGGAAAAATTTCTTGCTTGCATATCAACACATATGCGGCCCTGCAAAGTGGGCTAAACAGGCAATCCGCACAGCGGATGCTCGCAAATTTTTCCAGCGCCTTGCGAACGATTCCGCACGGGCTGCTTTTGCCAGTAGCGGATCGGCGTCCCCTTGTGGGGCATTTGGGCGCACTCTGAATTTTTAGAGACACTATAAGTTGATACGGCATTGTCGTCGCAAATAAAAAAGGCAGCAAACGCTGCCTTTTGATGGAACCGCTATGCGAAGTTCCGTGCTGGAACTGCTTAGCCATTCGACTAGACTGTCAAAAGAAGACAGTCTGATCGCTGGTTAGCTTTGCATAGCCAATTCGGCTAAATCACCTAAAGGTTTTGCATAGCCATCTGACTAACTCAGCAAAATACGCTGGGTTAGTCATTGATGAAACAACTAGCCATCTCACTAAGGCAGCAAGCTGCCAAGTGATTGGTTATGGTTATAGCCATTCCACCAGGCTACCAAAAGGCGGTAGCCTAGTGGCTGGTTAAAGTTGGCAAACTATGCCAACCAAGTCATTGGTTAACGGTGATAAAAGCCGCTGGTTATTACGCGGCAGCCTTGGTGCCGTATTTCTGGCGGAACTTGTCGATGCGACCGGCGGTGTCCATGATCTTTTGCGTGCCGGTGTAGAACGGGTGGCACTCGGAACAAACTTCGATGTTCAGTGCCGGCTTGCCCATCACGGACTTGGTCTTGAAGCTGTTGCCGCAACTGCAAGTCACGGTGATTTCCTTGTAATTCGGGTGGATATCTGCTTTCATTTTATTTCCTTGCGAGTAGTTTAGTGCGGCGGGTGTACGCACATCAGGTGTTGCATAAGGGCGGGCATTATCCATAAATATAGGGGGTTGCGCAAATATTTATGGGCTCACTCGTGTCGTCCAGATTCCTTGCGATCTGGGCAGGTGCTGTTCCTGACGGCTCGCATCACATACACTCTGCATGGTGATTGGACCAACCAGGGAACGAAATATATGCCTACGCTAAGTCGCAGTGATTACCGGACGCTGGTGTTAGCCGCATTGGGTGGTGCATTGGAATTTTACGATTTCATCATCTTCGTGTTCTTCGCGGTGGTGATCGCGAAGCTGTTCTTTCCGCCCGACATGCCGGACTGGTTGCGCCAGTTGCAGACCTTCGGCATCTTTGCGGCAGGTTATCTGGCGCGGCCGTTAGGCGGCATCGTGATGGCGCACTTCGGCGATCTTCTGGGGCGCAAACGGATGTTCATGCTGAGCATCTTCCTGATGGCAGTGCCGACGCTGGCGATCGGCTTGTTGCCGACCTATGCCGTCATCGGCATCTGGGCTCCGCTGCTGTTGCTCGCGTTGCGCGTGCTGCAGGGGGCTGCGATCGGCGGGGAGGTGCCGGGTGCCTGGGTTTTCGTCTCCGAACATGTGCCGCCGCGACGTGTCGGCTTCGCCTGCGGCACGCTGACCGCCGGACTGACCGGCGGAATCTTGCTCGGTTCGCTGGTGGCGACCGCGATCAACAAGCTGTATGCACCCGCAGAATTGCTCACGGAAGGCTGGCGCGTGCCATTCATCATCGGCGGAATCTTTGGATTGCTTTCAGCCTGGTTGCGCCAGTGGCTGCATGAAACGCCAGTGTTCAAGGAGATGCAGGCACGGCAAACGTTGTCAAACGAATTGCCGTTGAAGACGGTGATACGCGAACATCGTCCCGCCGTTATTCTGACCATGCTGATGACCTGGCTGCTGTCCGCCGCGATCGTGGTGATGATATTGATGACCCCGACGCTGGTGCAGAAGCTCTATGCCATTCCTGCCGCTACCGCCTTGCAGGCGAACAGCATCGCAACATTATTTTTAAGCCTTGGCTGCGTGGTGTTCGGTGCGCTGGCCGATCGTTATGGCGCGGGGCGGGTACTGATGGTTGGCTGTGCGATGTTGGGCATCACCTCGGCGCTGTTCTATCAGCAGATGTCGGTCGCACCGCAAAACATCAATGGGTTGTACGCCTTGTGCGGGTTCTTTGTAGGCGTGATCGGCGTGGTGCCGAGTGTCGCTGTCAAGTTGTTCCCGCCGGTGGTGCGTTTTTCCGGATTGTCGTTTTCCTACAACGTGGCTTATGCGGTGTTCGGCGGACTTACGCCGGTAGCGGT
>JADGRM010000155.1 GCA_017880945.1 Gallionella sp.
TCATGGATTCGGGTTTGGGTTTGATAGTGCGCTTTTCCAGATGGTCAGGTGCGGTGTAGAACAACTCCCCGGAGGATTCCACCGGTTTGTCGAGCATGGCGATGAATTTTTTTTCGACAAAGCTGGCATGGTCGGAGCGGATTTGCGCCAGGCCGCGCATCAGCTGGTCAATATCCCACTCGGCGGCGTGACCGATGACGGGTACCAGCATCAGCGCCAATGCAAGGGGCACGTGCCGCATGACGCGCAGCGAAAACACAGGGGAGGAGGGCCGTGTCATCCTGCTTTGGGAGGTGTTGCCGTGGGTGCCGGCTGCCAGAAATCGAAAAAATTAAACCAGTTGTATGGCGCCGTACGGCAGTAGTGATCCAGCAGCGCGGCATAACGGGCGATGGCCGCTTCCACGGCGGCATCGCGTTGACCGCGTGCAACGGTGGAAAAATCCGCCAGAGGATCGAAATGGATGGCGTAGCGGTTGCCGCCCAGATACAGCCCGGTCATGAATACCACCGGACGCCGCAGCAATGCGGCCGTGCGGAACGGCCCGCTGGGCAAGTTCGCGTTAGTGCCGAGGATCGGCACCGGGTACAGGATGTCGTTGCCCGGGGTGCGATCGGCCAACATGCCGACGACACCGCCTTCATCCAGGCGCTCCCGCAGCTTGAGCATGGAATCAATGTGTCCCAGGCCAATGATATCCTGCACTGCCTCTGGATTAATGGCGGCCAGCATGGCGTTGATTTTTTGTGCGTTGTCCTGGTGCATGACCATGGCGACGCGCAAATCCGTGTCTCTCCGGCCAAGCGCGCGGATCACTTCAAAGCTGCCCAGGTGCGCGCCCATCAGGAACAAGCCTTTGCCGCCGGCAAGCAGGCGGCGCAGCGTATCCTCGCCGTGCACTTCGAAATCGAACAGTTCGAAGCGGTGGTTGACCAGATAGACACGGTCATGGATGGTGGCGGCAAAGGTGAAAAAATGCTGGTACAGATCGCGCCAGCGGGGAGGGCGACCTAACGCACGCCTGAGATAATTCCTTGAAGCACGACGACTGGCCGGTGCAAACAGCAAAAAATAACTGGCGATCAGGTGCAGCACGACGCGCCCTGCGCGCCGTCCCAGACGCAGTGAAATCCATGTCATCACGCGCAACATGAGTATGTTGCCGCGCTCCGGGGTATGCGCCCAGGCGGCTTGGCTGGCTGTCGGGCGCGATGTCAGACAGGCGACCCGGGCACGATACTGCCGCTGGCAATTTTGCGCATACCAGCCACGATGTCGAAACGTATCGTGCCGCTGGCCGAGAGGATGTGCTGGATCACCAGTTCGTCGCCCGGACTTGCCGGGCTCAGAAACTTGACCGAGCTGATCTCGCAGATATCCAGCGCGATTCCAGTGGCAGCGGCTATTGCGTGTAGCACGGTGTCCAGCAGCATCACACCGGGGAGAATGGGGGCGCCGGGAAAATGTCCGGCAAAGGCGGGATGATCTAGCGGAACAGTCCAGTGTATGGCGTTATTCATGCGGATTTCCGTGCGCTGCGTGTCTGAAACAGGGCTTGCAGCACTGCGCGCGGCAGCTTTCCTGTGCGGTTGCGTGGCAGTGCATCAACAAACAGCAGGGGGCGCGGCAGGAAAACCGGGTCAATATGTTGACGTAGCGCCGCCAGCAGATGTGGCGCATCCATACCCGGAGCCACCACACACGCGGCAAGCCGCGTAATGTGATCATCGCCGGTTTCGTCCGGCATGTAAAAAACGCCATCCACCACGCCGGGAATGGTATTGAGCAGGTGGTTGAGACTCGCCAGCGAATGCCGTTTGCCCGCGATATTGACCAGATCGGCGATGCGTCCGTGCAGTAAAAAATGCTCGTCTGTAACAGGTTCGATCATGTCGTTCATGGCGATCAATGTTTCGATGTGACCGCCGCAAGCGCGCACGCAATCACCCTCCACGATCAGTTTTATCCCGGGAAGCAGCTGCCATTCTGCGGTTTGCGTGGGGCGGCGGGTAGCAATCTGGCCGGTTTCGGTGCTGCCATAGATTTCCATCAGCGGCGCATGGCAACGTGCCTCAATGTCCTGCGCGAGCTGGGCAGACAGCGGCGCAGTGGCGCATAGCACCCGCGTGATCTCTGGCAGCGCCAGCCCCGCATCCAGCCAGGCGCGCAGATGCACCGGCGAGGACACCAACATTCGCGGCATGGGCACAGCCGCCAGTGCCTGGCAAATGTCGGCCGGGTAAAACGGCTGCGCATGGCTGAGTGCGCTGCCGCTGTGCCATGCCATCAGCACCGTGGATTCGAACCCGTACATGTGTTGCGGCGGTACGGTGCCAATGATGGTGCAGGGTGTGTTGTGCAGCAGCCCCAGGCGCAATGCTTCAGCTTGCACACAACTGACCAGTGCACCCCAGGTTTTGGGATGCGGTTGCGGGGAGCCGGCCGAGCCTGAAGTAAATACCACCGCGATGCGCTGCTTGCTATCAATTTGCGGAATTGCAAATGCGTCCGCTTGGCTAACGCCCATGACCGGGTATCGTAGTTGCGGCAGATCCATCGTGCATAGGACGCTATCAGTCAAACAAAACACATCCGGTGCAAAAACTTTTATCTGGCGCACCACTTCCGGTGTGGGGGTAGACGGCAGCAGGCTGACTTTGCCCGCCACAATGGCGGCCGCCAGACCGACGCTAAAACGGTAACGATCGCTGCACATATTGAGCAGGTGACTCCCTGCGGGAAACAGGGCGACAAGCTGACTGACCTCGGTCAGGAACTGGCGCAGCGTGACGGCGCCATCGGCGCGCCAGGCGATGATGCTGTCCGGGGAGACGTGTGATACCAGCGGCAGTGAAGGCATGATTAAGGCTGCAACAACTAGCGTGGACGCGCCGGGGTGTTCCTGAACGCCCGCACCGCATCGAGGATGTGCGTCTGCTGCATGTCGGGCAGTACCCATCTGCGTACCCAATATTCGGCAATGAACATCAACGCGACCAAAGGCAGCGTCAGAAAATTGGCAAAAACCGACCACGTGGCCAGCGGCGCCAGAAAAAAGAGCAAGGTGGAAGCCAACGCCATCGCGGCAAAAAATAGAGTCCAGGCGACCGTGACCTGACGTGCGTAAATTTCATGCTGCGGCGTCACCAGTACATGCACGGCCTTGGCGAAGCGAGTGCAGAGCGGTTGCCGCCCGGCGATCAAAGTACGGCCAAAAGTCATGAACAGTATTAGCAGCATACCCACATGTTGCAGCCAGTAGACCAGCCCAAAATGATTCTCAAGCGCCGACCATCCGGCCCACAGCGCAATACACAACAGCACCAGCACACCCAGCATGATGAAGCGCCGGGGTGACCGCCACGCCAGCGCCAACGCAATCAATACCAAGGGCGCAACAGCCACCAACGCGCCCATGTTGCCGCTGTGGGCGGATTCATTGGTGTAATGCGCCAGCAGCGGATAGCCGATCACCAGCACAGCAATGCCCAGCCAGGGCAGGATGCGGCGTGCCATCAGCGGGTTCTCTGTGCTGCGATATAGTCGGAGAGGCTGCGCAGCGAGCTGAAAATGTGCTTGTTGTCTTCGCTGTCGCTACGCAGTTGCAGACCATAACGCTTGGAGACCTCCAGCGCGGCTTCCAGCACATCAATCGAGTCCAGACCCAAGCCATCGCCATACAACGGGGCGTCAGGGGTGATTTGATCTGCTGTGACCTCGAGGTTCAGACACTCGATCATCAATTCAGCAACTTCACGTTGCAAAGCTGCAGTACTAGAGACAGTGGGTTTCTGATTATCTTGCATGATGTTTATAGGGAAGCTCTGAACAAGTGAGTAATAAATGCACGTCGAGGTTCTGAGGCGATGAATTGGGTTGGTGAATTGGGTTTTGGTCTGCCATCGAGGCCTGTTCGTACTCAAATTGTATCGTTTTACTGTTCATCGGGCGCACCTACCCTGTCCAGCCCAGGGGGTTCACTCCAAACCCGACTCGGAATTCAGTGAAAATCAGCAAGGCGAGAAAAGAGCGGAATGTAACACTTTGATTATATTTACATATTATATCACATCGCCACCGCAGGGATCGCGGCCAGGGGAAAAAGGCCGCGATTTACAAGGAGCCGCGCTTCAGCGACCATGCGCCGCTCACGATCGACTACGACCTTTAACGCGCCTAAGCCGTGCTGCTGCCGGGAGGCAGGTTCTTGCGCAGGTTGTTCTGCCGGCGCCGGTCCAGCCACCAGGCGAGCGCCGGCAGCACGATGAACGAACCGGGCATCACCATCACCGCGAGATAGGGGCTGACCATGGACAGGCGGCGCAGGTGGGTGACGATCTGGTGCTTGTCCTCGGGCGTCCATTTCTGATGGTTGCGCGGCTTCATCAGCAATGGCATCAGACCCGTTATCTGAACGACTTCGCCGAGAACGTATTTTCGTTCCCGGTCCATCATTTCCATCACGGTCCGGACGATGACTGGCTTATTCATCTGCTAGCTAGGGCGCAACTTTCTGCGTCAGCCAGCGATAGCCCTGCCACAAGCCCAAGGCGCGCTGCGCCCATTTGAGCGTGCGGCGCGGGCGCACCAGCGCGAACACCAGCATCGCGCCGGCAACGAGGGGCGGGCGCGATATGACGTAGCGTAGCGCCCCCAGGCAACGGTCGATGAAGCCCAGCGGCTGCGACCACGACTGCAGCGTCTGCGCCACGTCCTCGCGCTCGCGCGCGGCACGCTCGATCAGGCGCGCGCGCTTGGCCTCGATTGCGACGAGGCGCTGGTTCACGCTTGCGGCCCCCGCAGCATGGCCCGGTCCTTCGCCAGTTCGCCGCGCGTGATCGCGAACGGCTTGGGTCGCGTCTTCGCCTTGTCGCGCAGGATCAAGCCGAACACCACGCCTGCGGCAAGGAACGCGGCGGCGAGCATGCCGACCGCGGCGAGCCGGTGCGTGTCCCAGTAATAGACCACGACCAGGGCGACGCAAAGCACGATGCCCATGGCGAGGCAGAACGCCGCGGCCAGCGCGACCAGCAGCAGTTGCTCCAGCCGCACCCGCTCTTCTTCGATCTCGGTGGCGAGGATTTCCAGGCGCGTCTGCGCCGCGCCGAGTAGGTTGCCCGCCAGATGCTTGATCGACTGCAGAAGGCCGCTGCGCGCGGCGGCGCCTTCTCTTTCCGCCATGGCTAGCGGCGGCTGATTAACATGCCGATCACCAGGCCGACGGCGGCCGCGATGCCCACCGCCCCCCACGGATGTTCGTGCACGTAATCGTCGGTGGCGCG
>JADGRM010000018.1 GCA_017880945.1 Gallionella sp.
TTGCCATTGTTGCCGCGACCAAGTGTATAGCTTGGGCGATCACCGGTACGGCGTGGGGCACTGTTGCCGCCGCGATTCTGGTTCTGACCGCCGAAGCTGCGCTCCTGGCTGCGCGGTTGTCCGGCACCCTGGTTGCGAGCTTGCCCGCCAAAACCCTGACCACCGCCAACACCCAGAGTATGACCTTGAGTGGTGTTGCCATTGGCTTGGCCGTGCCATTGACCGTGGCCTTCTTTGCGTTCGGTATGGCTATGACGGCTGTCCGGCGCGCTGTGGTGAGAACCATTGCCGGTTTTGGCAGGGAAACCACCCGTGCGGTTGCCGCCGAAGCCGGCATTGTTGCCGCCGCCGAAACCGCCACCGCTGCTGCGGCGCGGGCCGCTATTGCTGCGCGGACGATCCGAAGTAGGGCCACCGGTGCGCAGTTTGTACTTGGGCTCCAGTCCTTCGATGGTGTGCATCTTGATGCTTTGCTCGGTGTAGCGTTCGATACGCTTCAGCAACTGCGCATCGCGGTTCGAGGCGAACGAGATGGCAATTCCGGACGAGCCGCCGCGACCGGTACGACCGATGCGGTGCACGTAGTCTTCGGCGAATTTTGGCAGGTCGAAGTTGATCACGTGCGAAATGCCGCGCACATCGAGACCGCGTGCGGCCACATCGGTGGCGACCAGAATTCGCACGTTACCGTTGCGCATGTTGAGCAGGGTGCGGTTGCGCTCGCGCTGGTTCATGTCGCCATGCAATGCTGCAACGGAATGGCCTTGTGCCGAGAGTTGATCGGCAATGGTGTCGGCATCGCGCTTGGTGGCGGTGAAAACCAAAGCCTGGTTCATTTCCGCGTCGGTCAGCAAGTGGCTGAGCATCTTGTTCTTGTGCGCCACGTCATCGGCAAACATCATGCGTTGCTCGATATTTTCGTGTTTGTCCTTGGCTGCTGAAACAGAAATTTTCTTCGGAGCCTTGAGCAGGCGCGAGGCCAGATTGCCGACCACGCCATCAAGCGTCGCGGAGAACAGCAGGGTCTGGCGCGTGGATGGAGTCGCTTTGGCGATGCGTTCCACATCGTCGACAAAACCCATGTCCAGCATGCGATCCGCTTCATCGAGGATCAGAATTTCCAAGCGCGAAAAGTCGATACGGCCGCGTTCCAGATGGTCGATCAAACGACCCGGTGTGGCGACCAGGATATCCACATGGCTGGACAATAAACGGTTCTGCACCGGGTAAGGCATGCCGCCCAGGATGCTGATGATCTTGAAGCGCATGTTCTTGCCGTACTTGGTCGCGGCATCACAGACTTGCTGCGCCAGTTCGCGGGTCGGGGTCAATACCAGCACGCGCGGGCCTTTGCCAGGCAGTGCAGATGGCGTAGCCAAACGGTTCAGCGCGGGCAGAATGAACGCGGCGGTCTTGCCGCTGCCGGTTTGCGATGAAGCCATCAGGTCGTGACCGGCCATGATTTCGGGAATAGCTTGCGCCTGGATCGGCGTAGGCTCGGTGTAGCCGGTTTCGGCAATCGCCTTGAGTATGGCGGCGTTTAAATTTAAATTTTCAAATGACATCTTGCTTCCTTTTTTATAATCAAAGGGAATCCACTTCGAAATGAAGACGCAAGCCAACACCCAGTTAAAAATATAACTGAATGCCGAATCGAGTCCAGCATGACGAACTATTAGTAGTTCCCTAAGGTGAGCGCAGGTAGTTAAAACTACACGTTGGAACGGGCAGACAGATTAACCGGCGCATAAAACATCGTTGCTAACCGGAAAACCCAAGAGAATCCTGTGGGGCTTTTAGACAGGCGCGATTTGCATACGCGCGAGAGATAGGTCAGAAAACGATGAACCAATGCCGCTTTAGTGGCGACAAGGCGCGCATTATACTGACGGAAAAAATAAAAGCCAGCGGAAATTTGAGTTAATTGGCCTGTGCAAGGCCTCCGCACAACGTAACGAGCGCAGGTGCGGGCATGACACGGCGTTGCGAAGCATCCGGGGCGGGAATGCCCGCTGGCACCAGCTCCCGCAATCTGGCCTACGGCTAATGTGTCGCAAGTGCCACGAGGAGAAAAACAGCGAAGTGGGTTAGGCAGGGATGGGTGGCTTGCCGTTGCCGCACAACTCGCAAAAGCCGGAGTGTATTCTTTAATACATGAGGATTTTGAGCTGCTTTTCGACGAAGTATCACCAAGCGTATAACCAATGACTTTGTTGGCGTAGTTTGCCAACTTAGTCAGATGGCTATAACCAGCCGCTTGGCCACCGTTTTTTGGTGGCTTAGCGGAATGGCTAGTAATTCCATCAGTAGTTTATCAGTAGTTGTGAGGTGGCATTGTGCTAGAATGCGCGCCCTTTTCATAAGCAAGGCTGTATCCATGTCCCGCCAACTCCGTAATATCGCCATCATCGCCCACGTTGACCACGGCAAGACCACTCTGGTGGACAAGCTGCTTAGTCAGGCAGGTTCTTTTGCTTCTTATAAACATATCGCCGAACGCGTGATGGATAGCAACGATCTGGAAAAAGAGCGTGGCATCACCATTCTGGCGAAGAACTGCGCGGTGGATTACGAAGGCGTGCATATCAATATCGTGGACACGCCCGGTCACGCCGACTTTGGCGGCGAAGTGGAGCGCGTGCTGGGCATGGTGGACGGCGTGTTGCTGCTGGTGGATGCGGTCGAAGGTCCGATGCCGCAAACCCGTTTCGTCACCAAGAAGGCGCTGGCATTGGGTTTGCGTCCCATCGTGGTGATCAACAAGGTGGATCGCGACGGTGCCCGCCCCGATTGGGTGATCAACCAGACCTTCGACTTGTTCGACAAGCTGGGTGCGACTGAAGAGCAACTGGATTTCCCGGTGGTGTATGCCTCGGCATTGAACGGCTACGCCATGCTGGATCTGGCCCAGCCCAGTACGGACATGCGCCCGCTGTTCGAAGCAGTGCTCAAGCATGTTCCGGCACCGGATACCGATGTGGACGCGCCGCTGCAATTGCAAATTTCCGCGCTGGATTATTCCAGCTTCGTGGGCCGCATCGGCGTGGGCCGCGTGCGCCGCGGCCGCGTCAAGCCCGGCCAGGATGTGATGGTGATGAATGGCGATAAACCCCCGAAGCGCGCACGCATCAACCAGGTGCTCGGCTTTCGCGGTGTCGAGCGCGTGCCGCTGGATGAAGCGCTTGCGGGCGACATCGTGTTGATCAACGGCATAGATGAAATCGGCATCGGTGTAACGATTGCCGACGTGAATAAGCCAGAAGCATTGCCGATGCCCAAGGTGGATGAACCTACCCTGACCATGAACATGATGGTGAATACTTCACCGTTGTGTGGTCAGGAAGGCAAGTTCATTACCAGTCGTCAGATACGAGACCGCCTGAACAAAGAGTTGTTGGTGAACGTGGCGTTGCGTGTCGAAGAAACGGACAACACCGATGTGTTCCTGTTGGCCGGTCGCGGTGAGTTGCATTTGACCATATTGTTGGAAAATATGCGCCGTGAAGGTTTTGAAATGGGCGTTGGCAAGCCGCGCGTGGTGTATCGTGAAATCAACGGCGAGAAATGTGAACCGTTTGAAGTGCTGACCGTGGACGTCGAAGATGCGAACCAGGGTGCGGTGATGGAAGAGTTGGGGCGCCGACGCGGCGACCTGCAGGACATGCAGCCGGATGGTCATGGTCGTGTGCGCCTCGAATACCGCATTCCGGCGCGCGGCCTGATCGGCTTCCAGTCTGAATTCATGACCATGACACGCGGCACCGGCATCATGGCGCACGTGTTTGATGACTATGCACCGGTCAAAGCCGAGATGCCGGGTCGCCGTAACGGCGTGCTGATTTCTTCCGAGAAAGGTGATGCGGTGGCTTACGCATTGTGGAAGCTGGAGGATCGCGGTCGTATGATTGTTGTTCCTGGCGATAAGTTGTACGAAGGCATGATTATCGGCATCCACAGTCGCGACAACGATCTGATCGTCAATCCGATCAAGGGCAAGCAATTGACCAACGTGCGCGCTTCCGGCACCGATGAAGCGGTGCGTTTGACGCCGCCGGTGCGCCTGACACTGGAATCGGCGGTGGAATTTATTGACGATGATGAATTGGTTGAAATCACGCCACTATCGATTCGTGTCCGTAAACGTTTCCTGACGGAGAATGAACGCAAGCGCGCAGGCCGTGGCTTGTAATTAAAGCGCATTGTTCTCCGCCCTTACGACTGGCTCAGGATAAACTGAACTGCGGTCAAGCGGGAATTACGGAACTAAATGAAACGCCGTGCAGTGCTATACTGCACGGCGTTTTTTATGGTCTGCCGGATAACGAGATATTTCA
This sequence comes from Gallionella sp., assembly GCA_017880945.1. Classification (GTDB taxonomy): domain Bacteria; phylum Pseudomonadota; class Gammaproteobacteria; order Burkholderiales; family Gallionellaceae; genus Gallionella. The sequence continues at coordinate 4,335 of JADGRM010000018.1, forward strand.
TGACGCAAATAGAACTTATTCTGCTGCTCGTTGCAGCAATCATCATCTTGCAGGTTATCGCTCTGTTATGGGGGCGGAGAACGGATGTAGCGTCGCAACTGGCAAAACTTCAAACAGATTTACAGCAACATCAACAACAAATCAGCGAACGCAGCGAGCGAGAATTGCGGGCGCAGGTGCAAACCACAGCCCAAAGTACGCGGCAAGAATTGACCGGCAACTTCGCACAATTGCAGCAAACGCTTGCGGCACAATTGACGAGTGTCGCAACCTTACAGAACAATAAAATTGATGGTTTTTCGCAGCAGCTTACCAAACTAAATGAAGTCAATGCGCAGCAGCTTGAGTCGATGCGGCAAGCAATTATGTTGCAAGCGCAAACCGGCCGGGAAGAACAAGCGAGTGCCCTCAAACGCTTTGGTGACACGCTGAACCAGACTTTGACCACTTTGACGGAATCGAATGCACAACGCATGGAGGAAGTGCGTACGACGCTGGAATCAAAAATAAAAGACTTGCAAACCGACAATGGCATGCGGCTCGAAGAGATGCGTAAGACGGTCGATGAGAAGCTGCACGCGACACTGGAGCAACGGCTGGGCGAATCTTTCAAGCTGGTTTCCGACCGTTTGGAAAAAGTGCATCAAGGCTTGGGCGAGATGCAGCAATTGGCAATCGGGGTGGGTGACTTGAAGCGGGTATTGACCAACGTCAAGACCCGCGGAACTTGGGGTGAGGTGCAGCTGGAGATGCTGCTGGAACAAATACTCACCCCTGAGCAATATGCGAAAAATGTGGAAACCGTGCCGGGTACAGGTGAACGCGTCGAGTTTGCGATCAAGCTACCCGGCACGGACAATGGCCTGACTCCGGTATGGATGCCGATTGATGCGAAGTTCCCGAAAGAACAATACGAGCGCTTGGCCGAAGCGGCCGATCGCGCCGATGCGGAAGGCGTCGCGGTGGCAGGCCGTGAGTTGGAACGAGCTGTGCGTCTTGAGGCCAAGAAGATTGCTGAGAAATACCTATCTCCTCCGCTGACCACCGATTTTGCGATTCTATTTCTGCCGACTGAAGGCTTGTACGCCGAGGTGATACGCCGCCCTGGGCTATCCGATGAGCTGCAGCGCGTGAACCGCGTTAGCATCGCTGGCCCTTCCACCTTATCGGCTTTGTTGAATAGTCTGCAAATGGGCTTCCGCACCCTTGCACTTGAAAAGCGCACATCCGAAGTGTGGCAAGTCCTGGGTGCGGTCAAAACCGAATTCGGCAAGTTTGGAGATGTGCTGGCAGCGACTAAGGCAACGTTGGAACGCGCCGCGAAAAATATTGAGATGGCCGAAACCCGTAGTCGCCAAATGGCGCGCAAACTGAAGTCGGTGGAAGCTTTGCCGAGCGAGGCGGCACAGCGTTTATTAGGGGCGGAGCCCCTTGATGCAAGTGAAGAAAAAGAGAGTGATCCAGATTAAACACTCTTGAGTAAGCGAAAACGACTTTCTGATGTAAGCCAGTGAGGGTAGTGTGATTTTTGCCGCATGAATCTTTGCAAATGGCTAGAATGCGGCGGGCGTTTGTTTTAATAACTTTCGGAAGTTTGTGCTCATGGGTGGTTTAAGTCACGCTGTTTTGCCAGCAGCCGATCTGAATTGTGATGCTGCTAAAAAGTTCGTGGATACCTGACCAGTCTTCTGGTCGTGATTCTGATAAGCCACCCCCTTGAAGAATCAAGGAAAGTCGAGCAAAAAATACATCGCATAGAAATTCACTCGGTGATCAAAGGAGAATATGTGTGGGAAACTATGCAGCGTTCTCTGGCATCTTGGTGCTTTGGCGCCTTGCGAAAGCGGATTGGGAACATCCCGCCTTTTTTGCTGATAACAAGCAGGCATCACGATGGTAAGATACACATCCTTAATATTTTTTCAGCACAACGATGAAACTGGCAATCGCGCAAATCAACTGCGTATTAGGCGATCTAGAGGGAAATGTTGCAAAGATTTTGCAACACGCCGAACAGGCCAGGCAACAGGGTGTGCAATTATTACTGACACCCGAGCTCTGCTTGTGCGGTTATCCGCCGGAAGACTTGCTGCTGCGTGATGGGTTTTACGATGCGTGTTCGCAGGCGCTGGATGACCTCACCGCAAAGATTTCGGGCATCGCCGTGGTGGTGGGGCATCCGCATGAACAGGACGGGAAACGCTACAACGCTGCCTCGTTGCTGCGGGATGGGGTGGTTGCCGCGACATATCTCAAACATGAACTACCTAATTATTCGGTGTTCGACGAGGAGCGCTATTTCGATCATGGCAGCGAGCCTTGCGTGTTCGAAATGGAAGGCATCCGCTTTGCGTTGAATATCTGTGCCGATATTTGGGAGCGTGAGACAGCGCTTCGCGCACGTGATGCCGGTGCGCAGGTGCTGCTGGTGTTGAATGCATCTCCTTATGCTATCGACAAGCAGGAATCCCGTCATCACGTCATTCGCGAGCGGATCGCGGAGACCGGCATGGCTGTTGTTTATGCCAACATGGTCGGCGGTCAGGACGAATTGATTTTTGATGGTGGCTCGTTCGCGATGGATCGCAACGGTGTGTTGACCGCACAGTGCGCAGTTTTTGAAGAAGCGTTGGCTACACTTGAAATGCGGGATGATTTGCGTCCGGTCGGTGAAATGGCCGCGGAATTGGGCGAAGAGGCTGGCGTCTATCGCGCCCTGTGTCTTGGCGTGCGGGACTACATCAACAAGAACCGCTTCCCCGGGGTGCTGTTGGGATTGTCAGGCGGGATCGATTCTGCATTGACCCTGGCGATAGCGGTCGACGCGCTGGGTGCGGATAAAGTCCATGCAGTGATGATGCCGTCGCCCTATACCGCGCAAATCAGTCTGGACGATGCACGCGAGATGGTGAAGATACTCGGCGTGCGTTATGACGAGTTTCCGATCGAAGCGATGTTCCAAAGCTATTCGGCCACACTGGAAACGACTTTCGCCGGGCGTGCGGTGGATACCACCGAAGAAAATCTGCAGGCGCGCATACGCGGCACCTTGCTGATGGCCTTGTCCAACAAGCTCGGCTCGCTGGTGTTGACCACCGGCAACAAGTCCGAAATGACCGTGGGTTATGCCACGCTGTATGGTGATATGGCGGGGGGCTTTGCGGTACTGAAAGATGTCAGCAAAACGCTGGTGTATCGCCTGTCTCGTTATCGCAACACCTTGGGGCATGTGATCCCCGAGCGCATCATCACGCGCCCGCCGAGTGCGGAATTGCGCGCCGACCAAACCGATCAGGACAGTCTGCCGCCATACGATGTGCTGGATGCCATCATGGCGTGTTATGTTGAACAGAATCTTGCGATCCCGGAAATCATCGCGCGCGGCTTTGCTGAACCAGATGTGCGCCGCGTGGTGCATCTGATCCGTATCAGCGAATACAAGCGCCGCCAATCTGCGGTGGGTATCCGCATCACGGAGCGCAGCTACGGTAAAGACTGGCGTTATCCGATCACGGTGCGTTATCAGGACGACTTCTAAATCTAATTCCATTTAACGGCGAGTTTTGTTACAATGCGCCGCGTTTTGAGATGGGCTTCGAGCCCGTTTTTTATTTGTGGGGCATAATTTTTGAATGTGGTGAAGCTGGATTTATGGATGTGGTGAAGCTGGTCGAGACGACGGTAAATGGCTTGGGCTATGAATTGGTGGACCTGGAACGCTCTGGGCGCGGCATGTTGCGCGTGTTCATCGATAAGCCGGAAGGCATCTCGGTGGATGATTGCCAGGTGGTGAGCAACCAATTGACGCGCCTGTTCCTGGTTGAGAATGTCGATTATGACCGTCTTGAGGTTTCGTCGCCGGGCTTGGACAGGCCGCTGAAGAAGGAAGCAGACTTCATGCGCTTCGCCGGTGAAAAAGCTCAGCTCAAGCTGCGCATGCCGTTGGCAGGACGCAAGAATTTCGTCGGCGTGATAGGCGGGGTAAGCGATGGGATATTGCAATTGGATGTGGACGGCAATCAGGTAGCAATCGAATTGTCGAATTTGGATAAGGCGCGTTTAGTGCCGACTTTTTAGTTTTTGATGCTTGTCATTGTTGATGTATCTCTTTGTTGATGCATGGCTTGGACAGGCGAGTAGATAGCCGGAGAATAGTATGAGTCGTGAAATTTTATTGCTGGTGGATGCGCTGTCCCGTGAAAAAAACGTGGACAACGAAGTCGTGTTCGAGTCGCTGGAGTCCGCACTGGCCTCCGCGACTAAAAAACGTTTTTCGGACGAGGCCGACGTGCGGGTAGAGATCGATCGCAATACCGGTGAATATGCATCCTTCCGCCGCTGGGAAGTGATGGACGACGAAACCTTCGAGACCCCTGATCTGCACATCAAGCTGGAAGAAGCGCAAAAGCGCAATCCTGCTATCCAGGTCGGAGAGTTCATCGAAGAGCCGCTGGAATCCATCGATTTCGGGCGCATCGGGGCGCAAGCCGCGAAACAGGTCATTTTCCAGAAGATCCGGGATGCCGAGCGCGAGCAGGTGTTGGCCGACTTCATGGATCGCAAGGAGCACCTGGTGTCCGGCACGGTCAAGAGACTCGAACGCGGCAACGCGATCATCGAATTCGGCAAGATCGAAGCCTTGTTGCCACGCGAGCAGATGATTGCCAAGGAAAACCTGCGTGTCGGCGATCGTGTCAAAGCACATCTGCTGCGCGTGGATCGCAGTGCACGCGGTCCGCAAGTGATCTTGTCGCGCACCTCGCCCGAATTGCTGGTCAAGCTGTTCGAACTGGAAGTCCCGGAGATCGAAGAGAAGCTGCTGGAGATTGTCAGTGCCGCTCGCGATCCCGGATCGCGCGCCAAGATCGCGGTGTTATCGCATGATCCGCGTATCGATCCTATCGGCACTTGTGTCGGAATGCGGGGTTCGCGTGTGCAGGGCGTGACCAACGAGTTGGCCGGTGAACGTGTGGATATCATCCTCTGGGCGGAAGACCCGGCTACTTACGTCATCAACGCGCTGGCTCCCGCAGAGGTGAGCAGCATCGTCGTGGATGAGGAACGACACAGCATGGATGTGGTGGTCGAGGAAGAAAATCTGGCGCAAGCTATCGGACGCGGCGGTCAGAACGTGCGCTTGGCCAGTGAATTGACCGGCTGGGAACTTAATATCATGACGGTTGAGCAGTCCAGCGAAAAGCATAACGAAGAATTTTCCAAGACCCGCGCGGTATTCATGGAAAAACTGGATGTGGATGAAGAAGTTGCCGACATTCTGGTGCAGGAAGGCTTCAATACGCTGGAAGAAGTGGCGTATGTGCCGCTGGATGAGATGCTGGAGATCGAATCTTTCGACGAAGCGACGGTGAATGAGTTGCGCAGCCGCGCGCGCAATGCACTGTTGACGGCGGCGATCGCCAGCGAAGAAAAAGTGGAACACGGTATCGAGGATCTGCTCAAGCTGGAAGGAATGGACGAGCAAACAGCGCGCACCTTGGCTGCCAAGGGTATCGCGACACAAGAACAATTGGCGGACCTGGATGTGGATGAGTTGGTGGAGCTTTCCGGCATGGATGGCGAGCGTGCCAATACATTGATCATGGCGGCACGCGCACCTTGGTTTGCTTAAGTTGGTAAGGGTAGTTTAAAGGACGGTAATGGGAAAATTGAACGTAACGCAATTTGCGACTGAACTGGGATTGCCGGTTGCCTTACTGCTTGAGCAGTTGAAGGCGGCGGGGATGGACAAGGAGCAGGAATCCGATCCGATGTCGGAAAAGGACAAGGCGAAATTGCTGGAACATTTGCGCCAGGCGCATGGTGCCGAAAAACCTGCCAAGAAGATCACGCTGATCCGCCGCGAAACCACCGAAATCAAGAAGGCTGATAGCACCGGTCGCGCGCGCACCATTCAAGTGGAAGTGCGCAAACGCCGCGTAGTGGCTCCGGTCGCCGCCGCTGATGCCGCGGCACCTGCAGCACCACCGGTTGAAGCAGCGGCTCCGCCCAAGAAGGGCAACGCCACCAAGGTGGTAAATGAGCAGGAAATGGCGACGCGCGAGGAAGAAGCACGCTTGCAGGCAGAATTGGCGGCGCGTCAGGCAGCCGAGGTGCAAGTCAAGCAAGAGCGCAGCAAACGCAAGACGGCGCAGAAAACCGTTGAGCCTGAGCCGCAACCTGTTGTGGCAGCGGTGATAAAGGTTGCAGAAGCAATTCCTGTGGTCGCTGCACCGATCGTCAATCTGGCGGAAGGTACATTGCACAGGCCGGCGCCCAAGCCCGGTGACAAGATAGCCAAGCCGAGCAAAAAACCAAAGCCTGAAGCCAAGGCCAGCCCGTGGGACGAAAAAGGACACAAGAAGCGTACCCCGGCCAAACCCGGTGATAAACCGGGTGTCTGGACAACACCGGTGCGTGCACCGCGCCATGACAAACACAGCAAGCATGCCGTTGAGCCTGAGCACGCATTCTCGTTGCCGACCGAACCTATCGTGCATGAAGTGGCTGTTCCCGAAACCATCAGCGTCGCCGAATTGGCCCAGAAGATGTCGATCAAGGCTTCTGAAATCATCAAGGTATTGATGAAAATGGGTTCGATGGTGACCATCAATCAAGTGCTCGATCAGGAAACCGCGATGATCGTGGTGGAGGAGATGGGGCACGTCGCCAAGGCTGCCAAGCTGGACGATCCGGATGCCTATCTGATCGATACCGAAGCGCATCATGATGTGGCACTGGAGCCGCGTGCACCAGTCGTTACCGTGATGGGTCACGTCGATCACGGCAAGACTTCCTTGCTCGATTACATACGCCGCACCCGTGTCGCATCAGGCGAAGCGGGCGGTATCACCCAGCATATCGGCGCGTATCACGTCGATACCCCGCGCGGCATGGTCACCTTCCTGGATACGCCTGGTCACGAAGCGTTTACTGCAATGCGTGCACGTGGCGCCAAAGCGACCGACATCGTTATTCTGGTAGTGGCCGCCGATGACGGCGTGATGCCGCAGACCAAGGAAGCCATCGCGCATGCCAGGGCCGCCAACGTGCCGCTGGTGGTGGCAATAACCAAGGTCGACAAGCCCGAAGCCAACGTCGAGCGCGTCAAACAGGAGCTGGTCGCAGAAGGGGTGACGCCGGAAGATTGGGGTGGCGACGCGATGTTCGTCGAAGTTTCATCCAAGTCCGGCCAGGGCATAGACCAATTGCTGGAAGGCGTGTTGTTGCAAGCCGAGGTGCTGGAACTGAAAGCGCCGCGTGCCACGCACGCCAAGGGGCTGGTGATCGAAGCGCGTCTGGACAAGGGCAAAGGGCCGGTGGCTACCGTACTGATACAGTCCGGCACGATGAAGCGCGGCGATGCAGTACTGGTTGGTTCGGTGTTCGGCCGGGTGCGCGCGATGCTGGACGAGAACGGCAAGACCATCAACGAAGCGGGCCCATCGATCCCGGTGGAGATACAGGGCTTGTCCGAAGTGCCCGCTGCCGGTGAAGAACTGATGGTATTGGCAGACGAAAAACGCGCCCGCGAGATCGCACAGTTCCGCCAGGGCAAGTATCGCGGTGTGAAGCTTGCCAAACAGCAGGCCGCCAAGCTGGAGAATATGTTCGAGCAGATGGCCGAAGGCGAAGTGCGCACCTTGTCGCTGATCGTGAAATCCGACGTGCAAGGTTCTGCCGAGGCGATCGCGCAATCCCTGCAAAAACTCTCCACCAACGAGGTCAAGGTCAATCTGATCCACGGCGGTGTGGGTGCGATCTCCGAGTCGGATGTCAATCTGGCGCTGGCCTCCAAGGCGATCATTATCGGCTTCAACACGCGTGCCGATGCGGCCGCGCGCAAACTGGCGGAATCTTCCGGCGTGGACATCCGTTACTACAACATCATCTACGCGATGGTGGACGAGATCAAGGCGGCGCTGTCCGGCATGCTGGCTCCCGAGAAACGCGAAAGCATCATGGGCATGGTCGAAGTGCGCCAGGTGTTCACCGTTTCCAAGGTGGGCACGATCGCCGGTTGTTATGTGCTGGATGGCATGATCAAGCGTGGCGCGAGGGTGCGCGTGTTGCGCGACAACGTGGTGATCCACGACGGAGAATTGGATTCGCTGAAACGCTTCAAGGACGACGTGAGAGAAGTCAAAGCCAATTTCGAGTGCGGCCTGTCGGTGAAGAATTTCAACGATCTGGTGGTGGGTGACAAGCTCGAAGCCTACGAGATCGTTGAGGTTGCGCGCGCGCTTTAATTAAGTTTCTGCTCACCTAATGGAAAACAATGCGTAGGTCGGGCTTAACCAGCGACTTGCTGAGCGTTAACCAGCGGCTTATGTCACCGTCTTTAGGTGACTTAGTCGAATGGCTATGCAAAGCTCGCCCGACAACCCTTCGACAAGCTCAGGACAGGCTTAATCCGGCGGGCAGCACCCGCAAGGGGTACGCCGTGGTTGTAAGGGGCTGAAGCCCCAACAACACACGCAGAGCCCGCCCTACAAAAAAGCACGTTACGTAACTAACGAAAGACGGCATAATAAAAAAACAATGGGAAATTTTGCAAGAACCGACAGAGTAGCCCAGCAAATGCAGCGCGAAATTGCCGAGCTGGTGCGCCTGCGAATCAACGATCCGCGTGTGCGTCTGGTGACCATCACCGGCGTTGAAGTGGCGGGCGACTATTCTCATGCCAAGGTCTTTTTCACCCGTCTGGATGGCAAGCACGAAGAAGCCCAGCAAGGTTTGGAGAGCGCCAGCGGTTTTCTGCGCAGTCAGTTGGCGCACAGCATCAAGTTGCGCATCATGCCGCAATTGCATTTCGTCTTTGATTCCTCCGTCGAGCGCGGCAGCCATTTGTCGCAACTTATCGACGAAGCGGTTGCCAGCGACAAGCTACATCCCGATAATTCATAAATTCTGATGGCGCGTACCTTTCGCCCGTTAGACGGAGTGTTGTTGTTCGATAAGCCGCTGGAACTCAGTTCCAACGATGCGCTGCAAAAAGTCCGCCGCCTGTTCCAGGCTGAAAAGGCCGGGCACACCGGTACGCTCGACCCCCTAGCCACCGGCCTGCTGCCAATCTGTTTCGGTGAGGCCACCAAATTTTCGATGATGCTGCTGGATGCCGATAAAACCTATCGTGCCTTGTTGCGCCTTGGACAAACTACCACCACAGGCGATGCCGAAGGCGACATCATCGCCGAACTTCCGGTCAAGGTTCAGCAGTCCGATGTCGATAGCGTGCTGGCCAAATTCCGCGGCGAGATCCAGCAACTCCCGCCCATGCACAGCGCGCTCAAACACCAGGGCAAGCCGCTCTACGAATACATCCGCAAAGGCGAGACCATAGAGCGCGAATTGCGCAGCGTGGTGATACACGAGCTGCGGCTGAATTCTTTTTCCGGCAACGAGTCCGAAGAACTTTTGGCCGTGCACACGATGGACATCACCGTGCGCTGCAGCAAGGGCACATACATCCGCACGCTTGCCGAAGACATCGGCGCGGCACTCGGCTGCGGAGCCCATCTGATCGGCCTGCGCCGCACTGCGATCGCCCATTTCGATTTGAACGACGGCTATACCCTGGTGCAACTTGCGGCGATGACCGATGCCGAGCGCGATGCTTGCATCCTGCCGTTGGTAAGCCTGATGCCCGACATGCCCAAACTGCAACTGGATACCGTGCAAATCAAGCGCTTGGCGCAAGGGCAACGCTTGGCGCTGGACACCGGTTTACCCGATGGCAAGGTTAGTTTGCATGGCCCGCAGGGATTCATAGGGGTAGGACTGTTGCAAGGACGCCGTCTCGCCCCAGACAGGCTGTTGTCCGGTGTGGCAAAACAAGCTGCACAAACCAGCTCGGGGGCAAATATTGGGGTTGAGCAACAACCCCGTTAAAGGGTAGAATGCGGCACTTTTTTTAGGAGAGCAAAACCAATGGCAATTACCGCGGCGCAAAAAGCGCAAATCGTTACCGACTTTCAACGTGCCAAGAGCGATACGGGTTCCCCCGAGGTGCAAGTAGCATTGATCACTGCACGCATCACTTATCTGACCGAGCATTTCAAAGACAATGTCAAGGATCACCATTCCCGTCGCGGTCTGCTGCGCCTGGTAAGCCGCCGACGCAAGCTGCTTGATTATCTCAAGCGCACGAATGATGCGAGTTATCGCACGTTGATTCAACGTCTGGAAATTCGTAAGTAAAAACTTATATTCAGCGGGTCGCATCAGCGACCCGTGTTGTTTCGTCTTGTCACAACGTGTGCCGCGATTGCGCGTCATGCCATGCACAGAGAGGTCTATCTTGAGTCACTATAAAAAAACATTCGCGTACGGTAACCATCAACTCACGCTGGAGACAGGTGAGATCGCACGCCAAGCCAGCGGCGCGGTGATGGTCAGTCTGGATGACACTGTGGTGCTGGTCACCGTGGTCGGCAGAAAAGATGCCAAACCCGAGCAGGACTTTTTCCCGCTCACTGTGGATTATCAGGAAAGAACTTACGCTGCGGGCAAGATTCCCGGCGGTTTTTTCAAGCGCGAAGGCCGTCCAAGTGAAAAAGAAATTCTGACCTGCCGTTTGATCGACCGTCCGCTGCGTCCGCTGTTCCCGGAAAGTTTTTACAACGAAGTGCAAATCGTCGCGACGGTGATGTCTTCGGATAACGAGATTGATTCAGATATACCCGCCATGATCGGCGCATCTGCCGCGCTGGCATTGTCCGGTATCCCGTTCGACGGCCCGATTGGCGCGGCGCGCGTGGGTTATGCCAACGGTCAATATCTGCTCAATCCGACCGCCACCGAACTTCTGACTTCGCAAATGGATCTGGTGGTCGCGGGTACCGTGCGCGCAGTGCAGATGGTGGAATCCGAAGCGCAACAGTTGTCTGAAGAAATCATGCTGGGCGCGGTGATGTTCGGCCACGAGCAGATGCAAGTCGTGATTCAGGCGATCAACGAAATGGCCGATGCGGTGGGTGCCGATGCCTGGGATTGGACTGCTCCGGCCACGGACGAAGCCTTGATTGCGCAGATTTCCAGCATAGCCGAAGCTGAACTGGGACAAGCGTATGCGATCCGTTCCAAGCAAGCGCGCACCGATGCAGTGGCTGCGATTCACGATAAAGTGATGGCTGCAATGTCGCCGGAAGTGATTGCCATTCATAAGAACCACATCAATGATTTGTTCAGCGCGCTGGAAGCCAAAATCGTGCGCGGACAAATTCTCAGCGGTGAACCGCGCATCGATGGCCGCGACACGCGTACCGTGCGTCCGATCACGATCCGTAACGGCATATTGCCGCGCACCCACGGCTCTTCTTTGTTCACCCGCGGCGAAACACAAGCCATCGTGGTGGCGACTTTGGGCAGTATGCGCGACTCCCAGAAAATCGACGCGCTGCAAGGCGAATACACAGACCGCTTCATGCTGCATTACAACTTCCCGCCGTACGCCACGGGCGAGACCGGTCGCGTGGGTACGCCCAAGCGTCGCGAGATCGGTCATGGCCGTTTGGCCAAGCGTGCGCTGGTTGCAGTGTTGCCCAGCGAAGAAGATTTCGGCTACGCAATGCGCGTGGTATCGGAAATCACCGAATCCAACGG
>JADGRM010000156.1 GCA_017880945.1 Gallionella sp.
GCGCCTCTTCCGCCTGCTTGCGCGCGGTGTTGTCGGTACCGATCAGCAGGTAACCGATGATGGTATTTTGATCGTCGCGCAGCGCGGTGACCGACACGACCGCCGGGAAGCGGCTGCCATCCTTGCGGATATAGGTCAATTCGTAGATGTCCTCGATGCCGCGCGAGGCCTTGAACACCAGCGCTTCGAAGCCCGGTGTAATCGGGGTGTTTAGCTCGACGCTCAACGCCTTGGCACGCGCGATCACTTCCTGCGGATCGGAGATGTCGGCCGGGGTGATCTTGTTCATCACATCGGCGGCCGCATAGCCCAGCATGCGTTCCGCGCCGACGTTGAAAATCTGAATCACGCCCTTCGCATCGGTGGCGATACTGGAGAAGTTGGCGCTGTTGAAGATCGCGCTCTGCAGGGCCCCGGTTTTAAGCAAGTCTTTCTGGCGACGGACCTCGGTGATACCCTCCACTTTGCCGGCGGCGCGGTTGATATTGGTGAGATCGCGGATTTTTTTGAACATAGCTTAACTTTCGTGCAAATCGTAAGATGGCCTGGAGACGGGTCACGCCGTGGTAGCGAGAAGCGCGCAGGGAAACCAACTGGGTGGATATCGGACTTCGTGCCATCGCCATCTTCTACTGACGAGACGGGGATATCTTCGCTAGTCCGGCGGGCGAAAAGTCACGGCGTTTACCCGATATTTAAACAGGACACACAGCGTATACACTAATCCTGACATAAACATATATGTTTTTATAATAAGGAACATAAGCAATTGTTCCGCTTGGCTACCAGTGCCGATGCACCGTTCTTAGGCGAACTCGATCCTTGAGTGTTTGCTATGGGAGGCGACCGTCAGGTTTGTGGCGGTGGCAGTCATTCCCGCCAGTAACAAAGGCCGCTGCATGGCTTGTCTAATCTTCACTCTTCTTCACTCTGATCGGGTTTGCGCCTGGTTGTCACGTTGTCTTCGCGTCGCATTGCCTTGACGGCTTTGCCGTGTGCGCGGATCTTGTTGAACAACACGACGACCAGCGGATTGCGCGGCGCGCGCAGTTGCCGTTTAGCACGCTACATTCTGCAACACCCCATCCACCAGCCTCAGACTGCGTTGCATACGTCCTGCCAATTCCTGGTCATGCGTCACGACGATGAAGCTGGTGTTGAGTTTCTCGTTGAGTTGTTGCATCAGGTCGAAAAGTGCTTGCGCGCTGCCGCGATCGAGATTGCCGGTGGGTTCGTCGGCCAGCACGCAAGCGGGTTCGGTGACCAGTGCACGCGCTACCGCAGTACGCTGGCGTTCGCCGCCGGATAATTCGGAGGGGTGATGTTCCAGGCGTTGCGCAAGCCCCACTTGTTCCAGCATCGCGGCAGCGCGCGGCGCGGCTTCCGCGCGCTTCATGCCGCGTATCAATAGCGGCATCGCGACGTTTTCCAGCGCGGTGAATTCCGGCAGCAGATGATGGAACTGATACACGAAACCGAGCGAGCGGTTGCGCATCTCGCCGCGCTGCGTCTCGTCCATCCGCTGCACATCCTGCCCGAGTATCTGCACGCTGCCGCCGCTGACATGGTCCAGCCCGCCAAGCAGATGCAATAGCGTGCTCTTGCCAGAACCCGACGCGCCGACGATGGCGATACGCTCGCCGCGCTTCACGTCGAGGTTGATGCCTTTGAGCACCGGCACATCCACCTTGCCGATGGTAAAGGTCTTGCTCAAATCGCGGCAGGAAATGACGTTCCCCGCATCCTGCTTTCCCCGCAAGGGGGAGGCCGACGGGTGCCCAAAGCCTGCGGCTTTACCCTCTCGCTCACTCATAGCGCAATGCCTCCGCCGGTTGAGTTTGCGATGCCCGATAGCTCGGATACAGCGTCGCCAGCAGACTGATCAAAAAGGATATACCTGTCACCAGCATGACCTCGTGGTAGCGCAGTTCGGACGGCAATTCGCTGATGTAATACACATCCTTGGCGAGGAACTGCACACCGAACAGATGCTCGATGAACGGCACGACCACATCCAGATTGAGCGCCAGCACGATGCCGCCAACGCTGCCGAGCAGCGTGCCGATCAGGCCGATCACCACGCCCTGCACGATGAATATCTTCATGATGCTGCGCGGCGATGCGCCCAGTGTGCGCAGGATCGCGATGTCGGCCTGCTTGTCGGTGACCGCCATAACCAGCGTGGAGACGATGTTGAACGCAGCCACCGCGACGATCAGCGACAGGATGATGAACATCATTTTCTTTTCCATCTGCACCGCGCGGAAGTAGTTGCTGTTCTGGTGCGTCCAGTCGTTGGCATACAACTCGGTCGGCAACTGGCGTTGTATCTCGCGTGATACTTGCGGGGCAAGATCGATGTCGCGCAACTTGGCGCTGATGCCGGTCACCGCATCGCCGAGCTGGAACAGCTTTTGCGCATCGCTGATGTTGATCAGCGCGAGGTTGTTATCGTAGGGCGCCATGCCGATCTCAAAGATGCCCACCACGCGAAATTGCTTGAGGCGCGGCATCATGCCGGCGGGTGTGATCTGTCCTTGCGGGGCGATCAGCATGATCTTTTCGCCAAGCTGCACGCCGAGTGCGCGCGCCAGATCGACGCCGAGCACGATGCCGAATTCACCGCTGCGCAAATCCTCCAAGGCACCCGCCTTGATCTTGTTGGCGAGTTCGGTGATCGCGGCCTCCTTTGCCGGATCGATGCCGCGCACCATCACGCCCTGCACGCTCTGCCCGAACGACAACATGCCTTGCCCGGCCACATAAGGCGCAGCGGCGGATACCTGCGGGTGTTGCGCCACGATGTCCAGAACGGGTCGCCAGTCATTCAGCCGGCCGCCATCCGCGACCACTTCAAGATGCGGCGACGCACCCAGCATGCGCGCGCGGATCTCTTTCTGGAAACCGTTCATCACCGACAGCACGACGATCAATGCCATCACGCCCAGCGCCATGCCCAGCATTGAGATTAACGAGATGAAAGAGATAAAGTGGTTGCGCCGCTTGGCACGGGTATAGCGCAGGCCGATGAATAATTCGTAAGGTTGCAAGGTAAGTAGGTGGCAGTGTTTGAGCGGGCGTTAGTGTGCCACAAAGCAGGGGGACTTTGGCGGTAAAACCTGTAGCAGGCACCAATTTTCTTCCGACCAATATTTTTGGGAGATTATATTTAGAGAGGCTTTGCACCTGATTTTTATGGGAGCAGAAAAATAAGCACAATTACTTCGTAGTTTGAACAAGCACAACTGGCTGAAGCTGCATAAACCAGACTTGGACCGCAAGTCTCAGGTCAGCTGCCCTTGTAAAAATGGTTGGGCAACCACACGGCGATGTCTGGAACCAGGCACAAGATGAAGATTCCCAACACCATCAGGCCGATAAAAGGCATGGTGCCCCAGATGATGCTTTTCAGCTTGATGTCCGGCGCGATGCCGTTGATCACGAACAGGTTGAGGCCGACCGGCGGATGGATGAGGCCCATTTCCATGAGTATGGTCATGATGACGCCGAACCAGATCAGGTCGATCCCCATCGCTTTGAGGGAGGGCAGGATGATGGGTGTCACCATCAGGATGATGGCCACCGGCGGCAGGAAGAAGCCAAGCACGACGAGGAATATGTCCACACCGATGAAGAAGGCCCATTTGGACAGGCCCAGTCCGACCAGCCACACCGCTGTCTGTTGGGTCACGCCCAGGTAGCTCATGACGAAGGTGAACAGGGCGGAGGTGGCAATGATCATCATGATCATCGTGCTCTCGCGGACCGTACCGGAAAGAATGGCCTGGAGATCCTCTTTTCTCCAGCACTGATAGACGGTCACCACCATGATCACGGCGCCGGCAGCACCGATGCCGGCTACTTCCGAGGGAGTTGCCCAGCCGCCGTACAGGGCAATCATGATGACGGCGATCAGAATCAGGAATGGCAGCAGACGCGGCAGAGAAGCCATGCGGTCGCGCCAGGTGAAGTGGTCGTCTTCCATGATCGCGTGCCCGGCAGCGCCGACCGCTGCGAAGGCTGCTTTACGTTCCATGCTGTACTTGAACATGACCCAGAAGGCAAACAGGATGACCAATAGCATGCCCGGCCCGATGCCGGCCATGAACAGTCGCCCGATGGATTGTTCGGAGGCGAGGCCGTAGAGTATCAGCGTGATGGATGGCGGTATCAGGATGCCCAAGGTACCGCCGGCGGCAATCAGACCCGCAGCCAAGCCCTCCGAATAGCCGCGCTTGATCAGTTGCGGAATTCCCGAGGAACCGATGGCAGAACAGGTCGCCGGGCTCGAACCGCACATGGCGGCGAATACCGCGCAGGCAAACACATTGGCCAGCCCGAGTCCGCCCGGAATCTTGTGCATCCAGGAGTTGAGGGAGTTGTATACATCTGCGCCCGCGCGGGTCTTGCCTATGGCCGCGCCCATCAGCACGAACAGCGGAATGGTCAGCAGGGTGAAGTTATCCAGTTCGGAGTATATGGTTTCAGCCACGGAATGGATCATCGGTGCCGGCATGAAGACGGCCATGAAACCCAGAGAGGAAAGACCCAGGGCGAATGCGATGGGCATCCCGGAAAAAAGCATCAGCAGGGTTATGCCAGCGTAGAGAAGTCCGATTGTGCTCGTATTCATTATTTATTCTTTCCACTCAGGTCCGGTTATATGTTTACGCCCCTTCCAACCAACAAGCGTGTCCACGATCTGGACCAGGAGTTGCAGAGAAAGCGCCGTCGTTCCGATTGCCATGAAGCTGTAAGGAATCCACAATTTGGGCCCCCAGGTGCTGTTGGTAACACGCCCGTCCGCGAAAGCTTCATGGAAGAACTCCCAGGAATTCCAGGCCAGGAACGCGCAAAACACCAGCGACAGGGTATCGCCGATAAGGTAGCGCCACTTGTTGGCGCGCGGGGAGAGTATATGCTCCAGCACTTCGATGGTCACGTGACCGCGCTGCAGCTGGGTATAGCCGGCGCTCATGAAAGTGGCAATGATGAGCAGGAAGATAGACAGCTCCAGCCCCCAATCCATGGGCGATGCAAAATAATAACGCATCACGACGCCATAGCAGACGATGACACTCGTGACAACGATAGTGATGCCGGACAGATAGCCGGTCAGGACATTGAAGCCCTTCACCGCCTGTGCGAAACGCCGCCAGACAGACCGGCCACCCACCTGCGCCGGCTCCATGCCGGAGCTTTGGTGGGAAGTCGCACTCATGTCACTTGACCGAAAGGGCCATATCCAGCAATTGTTTGCC
>JADGRM010000019.1 GCA_017880945.1 Gallionella sp.
TTCGCGGGCATGGCCCGCTCCTACAAAATGCAAACCATTGCCTCGTCGAGTTGACATCAGAACGAACGTTCTCTACGATGCGGTTGTCGTTTAGCCAACCGGTGACAATTTGTCACGGATTGAAATAACCCACATGGCATCCCTGAACCAGGAGTCCTGACAATGCAACCCCAGCCTGCCATCTTTGAAGAGCATGAAATCCGCCGCGTGTATGACGAGGCGACTGAGACGTGGTGGTTTTCGGTGGTGGATATCGTGCAGGTGTTGACCCAGCAGGCCGATTATCAGGCTGTTAGAAACTACTGGAAGGTGCTGAAGAACAGGCTGAGTAAAGAAGGAAGTGAACTGGTTACAAATTGTAACCAGTTGAAAATGACCGCTGAAGATGGCAAGCAGCGGCTAACCGATGTTGCTACTGCCGAGACATTGTTGCGGCTGGTGCAGTCCGTGCCCAGCCCGAAGGCCGAGCCGATCAAGTTGTGGCTGGCGAAGGTGGGTTATGAGCGGATGCAGGAGCTGGCTGATCCCGCACTCTCGTTAGAGCGCGCACGCGAGACTTGGCAAAAGCACGGGCGCAGCGAGAAGTGGGTACAGCAGCGCATGACCGGGCAGGAGACGCGCAACAAACTGACCGATTATTGGGCGAACCACGACATTAAGGAGGGCGAGGAATACGCGATCCTCACCAATATCATTCATCAGGAGTGGGGCGGGTTGGATGTGAAAGCGCACAAGGCGATGAAGGGTTTGAAGACGCAAAACCTGCGTGACCATATGAGCGAGGCGGAACTTATCTTTACTGCGCTGGCAGAATTATCTACGCGCCAGATTGCCGAGAGCGTGGATGCCACCGGCATGAACGAAAATGAGGCTGCGGCAAAAACCGGCGGTGGTATCGCCGGTAATGCGCGCAAGGCGCTGGAAGCCAAGAGCGGCAAGCCGGTGGTGAGCAAAGAAAACTATTTGCCGCCTGCCAGGAAAAAATTAGGGAAGAAATAAAATCCAGAAGTACCAGGCGCGGATTGCTTTCTTGATTGCAAACGAACGAATTACCAGGGTCTGTTAATTGGGATGAATCACGAACACTTGGAGCTGCTGGTCACGCGCGAGATGCCTTACGGGAAGTACAAGGGCCGCTTGATCGCCGACCTGCCGGGAAACTATCTCAACTGGTTCGCGCGCAAGGGCTTCCCGCCGGGCGAGCTCGGGCAGCTGCTGGCACTGATGCAGGAGCTGGATCACAACGGTCTGTCGTCCCTGCTCGATCCGCTGCGCAAGCGGTGATGTCCGGTGATAAATCTGCGGCGATCAATATTTACGGGCGTTCTGCTTATTGCTCCGGATTGTCCATGCGTTTCATTCCGTCGGGAACAGTATTTCCCATAACTGTCGGCTTGCGCCAGTGTCGATCTCGTCTTGTGCCACGCGGCAGGGTGTCTGATTGTTCAGACGCATCCGGTGTTGTGTCTGGCGCAAAGTGCGGTACAGCGTGCGGGTCTGTTCGGCGATCCCGACCGGGATCAGGCCAAGCTCGCCGGCGAGTTTGAGCAGCGCGAGGTTGCCGGCGTTGGCGGTCAACTGCGGGAATTGGTGGGCATAAGCCAGCACCAGGTATTGCACGATGAATTCGATGTCCACCATGCCGCCGCTGTCGTGCTTGATGTCGAACAGGCCGCTGTCATTCGGATGGCCGTCGTGCATCTTCTGGCGCATGTCGAGTATCTCCTTGCGCAGCGTCGCAAGGTCGCGTTTTTGGCACAGCACCTGCTGGCGGATCTGCTCGAAGGCCGCGCCGACCCTGGCATCGCCCGCGCTGAAGCGGGCGCGCGTCAAGGCCTGATGTTCCCACACCCACGCTTCTTTTTGCTGGTACTCTGAAAATGCCGCGACCGAACTCACCAGCAAACCGCTCGCGCCGTTCGGGCGCAGGCGCAGGTCGGTTTCATACAGACGCCCCGATGAGGTGTAGCTGCTCAGCATCGTGTTGATGCGTTGCGCCAGTCGCGCGTAGTTTTCCTGCGCATCGGGATGGTCGTCGTCATACAAAAAGATCAGGTCGAGATCGGAGGCGTAGCCCAGCTCTCTGCCGCCCAGTTTGCCATACGCGATGATCGCGAATCTTGCATCGTCGCGGTGGCGCTTGCGCGTGTTCACCCAGCATAATTTCAGCACGTGGCGCAGCATCAGATCGGCCAGGTCGCTGAGGTGATCGCTGAGCTTTTCCAGCGGCAACATGCCCTGCAGATCCATCGCCAGCAGATAAAAGACCTGCTCCTGCTGGGCATGGCGCAGCACATCCAGTTGCCGCTCGGTGTCTCCGGCACAGTCGTCGAGGCGGGTTTGCAATTCCAGGTCGATGTGTTGCCACTGCGGCGGCTGATACATCTCGCGCGCATCCAGCAGTTCGTCGAACAGGGCCGGGTGCTGCGTCAAATATTCGCTTGCCCAGCTGCTGGCGGAGACCAGCGCGGTGAGGCGCTCCAACGCCTGCGGATATTCGGCCAGAAAGGCGAGATACGCGGCGCGGCGGCTGACGGCATCCAGCAGGGTCAGCAGTCTGGACAGCGTTGCGTCGGGATCGTCGTGTTGTGCGCTCAGGGCGATGAATTGCGGCACCAATTTGTCCAGCCGCTGCCGGCTCAGCTCGGGCAATTGCCGGTAACGATTGCCGGCGCGCAGTTGCTGCAAGAGCTTTGCGCTGTCATTCGCAGCGTGATAGCCCAAGCTTGTCAGCTGAGTGTTCAGTTCGTCATCGCTGATGCCTTCGCGCCACAATTGCGCATCGCTTTGTCCTTCATTCTGCGCGCCGAAGATCTGTTCGAATTGCCGGCTGACCAGCGCGCGATGCTGATCGAGTTCGTTCAGTAGCGCGGCGTAATCTGCATAGCCCATCGCATCGGCGATGATCTGCCGGTCCTCTGTGTTCTCGGGCAATTCCTGGGTCTGCTGGTCATCGAGGTATTGCAGGCGGTGTTCCAGATCGCGCAGGAATACATAGGCGGCATCGAGGTCGGCGACGATCTGTTTGCCGAGTTGCCCGTTCGCGGCGAGCACTTGCAACACGCGCCGGGTCGGCAGCACCCGCAGCCTGGCATCCTGCCCGCCGCGTATCAGCTGGAATACCTGCGCGGTGAATTCGATCTCGCGGATGCCGCCCGGGCCGAGCTTGATGTTGTTGAGACGGTCGCGGCGCAGCACTTCCTGGCGGATCTGCGCGTGCAGGCGGCGCATCGAATCGATCGCGCCGAAGTCGAGGTATTTGCGGAACACGAACGGTTGCACCAGCTGTGCCAGTTCGTTAACGTAAAATTCGCGCAGCGATTCGTTTGCCTCCTCGCCCGCAGGGATTGAAGAGAGCCTTTCTCGTTCGCCTCCTCGCCCGTTTGCGGGAGAGGATTGAGGAGAGGGGATTTTCATCGGGAGAGGGTTGGGGATAACCCGCGACTTAGCTGCGGTCTTTTGCAGCTTAGTCGAATGGCTATAACCAATGACTTGACCAGCGTCCTTTGCTGGGTTAGTCAGATGGCTAGTAGTCATATCAGTTGTTTCATCCAGAGGGAAGCGGGCCGGTGCCACGACGCGCGCCTTGATCCAGGCGTAACGTTCCCATTCGCGTCCCTGGCTGACCAGATATTCTTCCAGTGCGGCGTAGCTGGTCACCAGCGGGCCGCTCTCGCCATAGGGGCGCAGCCGCATGTCCACGCGGAACACGTAGCCGTCGGCGGTGAGTTCGTTGATCATGTTGATCAGGCGGCGGCCCAGGCGGGAGAAGAATTCATGGTTGCTCAGACTGTGCGCGCCGTCGGTCTGCCCGTCTTCCGGATAGACGAAGATCAGGTCGATATCCGAAGAGACGTTCAGCTCTTCGCCGCCCAGCTTGCCCATGCCGATGACCAGCAGTTCCTGCGCTGTTCCGCTGGATTCGCCGATCGGGCTGCCGAACAGCTGCAGCAGGGATTTCATCAGGCAGGCCTGCGCATGCTGCACGCAGATTTCGGCCAGCGCGGTCATGGTATGCATCACTTCGTTCAGGTCTGCCAGCCCGTTGAGGTCGCGCAGGATCAGCTTGACCATCACCTGTTTGCGCAATTGGCGCACGGTCCGCGCCAGTTCGGCTTCGTCGTTAAACGTAGATGTCGCATGAGCGACACCTTCGTCCCCTCCCCTGATTGCGGGGGAGGGTTGTGGGTCGAGTCCGGTCTGCTGCAGCGCAGCCTGCATTTCAGCGCGGTCGAACGGGGTAGTGTAATTATTTTGCAACCAATCCAGCAGTGCCGGGTCTATTTCGAGTACTCGTTTCGCATAACGACTGCAGTGCAGCGTCTTTTGCAGCAGGTCGCTGAAGGTCGCGGGCGGTGAGTTTTCGATATTCATGGTCTGCTTAAGTTAGAATACGCATTGTCAAACGATTGTAAGTCCTGGCGATTATATGTCGCAGCAAAAGATATGGCGCGTTTGCGCAGCCTATTTATAAATTATAGATGTTGAATCCTCTTCCCGGCCGCATGCTCTGGCGCAGTTTTAACTGGCTGACGCGATTTGTCATCGTTGTGTTGGCAACCGTTGTCGTGCTTGTCGCACTGACCATCATGTCCCTGCGCTATTTGCTATTGCCCGATATCGAGCAGTATCACGACCAGATCACCGCTTTTTTGGCAGCGGCGATAGGTAATCCGGTCACCATCGGCAAGATCGAAGGCGATTGGCAGGGCTTTCAGCCGCACCTTGATTTTTCCGATGTGCGCATCCTGGATGAGCAGCGCCAACCCGCCCTGGTGCTGAAAGGGGTCAGTACCAGCGTATCGTGGATGTCGTTGTTTACTGCGCAGCTGCGGCTGGCCAGTCTGGAAATCGATCAGCCGGAGCTGCTGATACGTCGCGATGTGCATGGGGGAATCTTTATCGGCGGCGTGGCACTTTCTAAAAAAGGCGGCGATAACGATTGGTCCGATTGGCTGTTGCACCAGTCGCGCATGGTGGTGCGCGACGCGCTGATCGTGTGGGTGGACGAGTTTCGCGATGCCCCGCCACTTGTTTTGCGGAAGGTGAATTTTCGGATCGAGAGCCTGTTCAGTCATCATCGTTTTGCCTTGCGCGCCTTGCCGCCCGAGGATCTGGCGACGCCGCTGGATGTGCGCGGCGATTTTTACGGAACAAGTTTTCATGAACTGGAAAATTGGCACGGCAATATCTTCACGCAGCTCGACTTTACCGATATAACGGCGTGGCGGAAGTGGCTGGACTTGCCCAAAGAGTTCAGTCAAGGACGCGGCGCATTGCGTGGCTGGCTGAATGTCGAAGGGGGCAAGGTTACCGGAGTCACTGCGGATATGGCGCTGTATAACGTGGTGGCCAAGCTGGCAGAAGATACACCGGAAATGGTGTTGACCAACTTGCACGGTCGCGCCGCATGGCAGGAAGTGAAGGGCGGTTTCGAGGTTTCCACACAGGGTCTGGCGCTGCGATTGCAAAACGGCATCGAGCTGCATCACACGGATTTTTATTTTCGCACTGCCAAAGCCGACAAAGAGCAACCGGGCGGTGGTGAGCTTCGCGCCAACTTGTTGCAATTGGACGGCCTTGTCAGCCTGGCAAAATACCTGCCGCTGCAAGCGGATCTGCGTTCCGGGCTGGATGCATACGCACCAAGCGGTCGCGTGACTGATTTGGGTGTGGCATGGCAAGGCACTCTCGAAAAACCGGATAACTTCAAAATCAAGGGCCGCTTCGACAACCTTGCTGTTCGTCAGGTCGGTAAAATGCCCGGCTTTTCCGGCTTTACTGCGGACGTTGATGGCAGCGATGCAAGTGGCAGTCTGAATATCGATGCCCATAAGATGGTCGTGGATGCGCCGGGCGTGATGCGGGAGCCGGTGCCTTTTGCTGCCTTGACGGGCCAGATCGGTTGGCAACGCAGGCATGGTGAATTGTCGATTACGATCAACAACGTCGCGGTCGCCAACGATGATCTGGCAGGCAAAGTGCATGGCAGTTATCAGACGCAGGCCGGAACCCTGGGCGTGCTGGATCTGACGGCCAATCTGACGCGTGGCGATATCAGGCGCGCTGCCCGCTATACCCCGCTGATCGCGCTGAACAAGGAAGGAAACGACTGGTTGAACGGCGCATTGCAGGCGGGACACACCGAAGATTTCCATCTGCGCATCAAGGGCAATTTGAGCGACTTCCCTCTGGATGGAACCAAGGACACCCTGTTCGAGATCGGCGGGCATGCGCAGGATGCGGTGCTGGAATTCGACAAGGATTGGCCGCGCATCGAAAATATCTCCGGTGAATTTTTGATACGCGGCAACAAGCTGGAAGTGAAATCGCCATCGGCAACCATGGCCGGTGCCCGCCTGCAGAATGTGACCGTCACTTTGCCGGACATGATGAGCAAGGATCTGCCGCTGGAGATAAAGGGCGAGGCTGTTGCGGCGAGCAATGTGCTGTTGCAATTCATCCAGAAGAGTCCGGTGCGCGGATACATAGACGGTTTTACTGATGGTATGCGCGCCAGCGGCAACGGGCATCTGGATCTGTTCTTGCACATACCGTTGCTGGGCAGCAATCCGGTCAAAGTGGCCGGCACTGTCACCGTGCAGGATAACGATATCGACTTGGGCGAAGGTGTGCCCCTGTTGCGCAAGACACGCGGTGCGCTGTCGTTCACCGAATCGGGTATGCAAACCAAGGGAGTTTCGGCGGAGATATTGGGCGGGACAGCCAACATCAATATGCAGACCGGCGAAGGCGGGGCGGTTCATGCAACCGCGCAAGGACATATCAATCTCGATGTGTTGCGCAAAAACTCGCCGCTGCCGCTGCTGAATTATTTGCATGGCGGCGCGGCGTGGGATGCAGATATCAGCGTGAAGAAAAAATCCGCACAGGTCATCATCAATTCCGATTTGCAGGGGATCAGTTCCACGTTGCCGCAACCTTTTGCCAAATCCGCCAACGAGCCCATGCGGTTGCGGGTGAAAAGGAAACCTGTCCTGCAAACCCTGCGCGGGACAGTCACTCGAACAGCCGCCGGTGTTATGCCGGCCGACCAATTCACCATCACCGCGAAACTCGGCAAGCTGTTGTATGCGGATCTGATGGGCGGTTTAGAGGACGGTTCGAGTGTGATCGATAGCGGCACGATCACTTTTGGCGAGCCAGGCACCCCGGCTGTCACCAGGAAGGTGAGAGGGTCACGGAGGACCAAAGCCGGCCCCCTTCGATCCTTCGACAAGCTCAGGACAGGCCAAGGCTCAGGACAGGCTTCGACTGGGCTCGGGACAGGCGTGTGGCTGGTCGGTACCTTGCCGGAGCTTTCGATGCAAGGTTGGGGAGGTTTGACAGGCGGCGAGGGAAAATCAGGACCGGCAGTTTCTATCGCCGGAGTAAACCTGGACATCGAAAAACTCACGGGTTACGGACAGAATATCGAAACGCTGCATGTCGATGCCAGCAAGCGCGGCGACGGATATGCGGCGCAGCTATCAAGCAGCGCGATGAACGGCGAGGTGGTTTGGCAACCGCACGGATTTGAAACGGGCGGAAAGCTCAGCGCGCATTTGCGTAACCTGCAATGGCAGTCGGTTGGCAAACAATTGCCAGCGCAACCGGAACCTTACGCGCAGATCAAAGTGATCGAGCCGACCGAGGTGCTGAAGCCGGATGATCTGCCTGCACTGGATTTTACGATCGAGAATCTGCAGTTAAAAAACAACCAGATCGGCCGCTTCGAACTGGTTGGACACCCGGATGGCAAGGATTGGCGATTGCGCCGTCTGAATATTACCAACCCGGACGGCAGCTTGTCGGGAGATGGAGTCTGGAGCAATACGGCTGGGCAGATGAAAACACAGGTCAAACTGGTGCTGGATATCAGCGATGCGGGAAAGATTCTGGGGCGTTCCGGCTATCCCAATACCGTCAAGGGCGGCAGTGGCAGGCTGATGGCTGACTTGTCATGGGTCGGCACGCCGGACGAATTCAGTAATGCTATTTTGAACGGGACACTCAAACTGGACACCAGCAAGGGCCAGTTCCTGAAAATGGATTCAAGTGCCGGGAAATTGCTCAGTATTCTCAGCCTGCAAGACTTGCCAAAACATATCGCTTTGGGTTTTACCGATGTGTTCAGCGAGGGTTTTCAATTCGATAACATCAATGGCAGTGCTTCAATCAAGGATGGTGTGATAGAGACACAGGATTTTCATATAGACGGATCGTCTGCCAAGGTGACCATGAAGGGCAGCGTTGATCTGAACCGGGAAACGCAGGATCTGCGCGTGAAAGTGTTCCCGACCCTGGGCGACAGTATGTCGATGATAGGTGTGTTTGTCATCAGTCCGGCTGTGGGCATCGGATCGCTTATCGCCAACAAATTATTGGGTAATCCGCTCGATAAGTTGGTGTCATTTGAATACAATGTCAGCGGAACATGGAGCAATCCCAATGTAGTCAAGATTGGCGGAGCCTCGAACCAGTCAAAACAAAATAATCCAAACGAATAGGAAAGAGAATAATGTCAGCAGGTGATACCACACAAAAGCGCATTGCCGCGCAAGTCAACGCATTCAAGGTTGCCGCCATTCAGATGGCTTCCGGCCCGAATGTCGCGGGCAACCTCAGCGAGGCGCGTCGCCTCATCGCCAAAGCCGTTGAGCAGGGCGCGCGCCTGGTGGTGCTGCCGGAATTCTTCGCGATCATGGGCATGAATGAGCAGGATAAGGTCAGGGTGTGCGAGCAAGCTGGTGACGGCCCGATCCAGTCATTCCTCAGCGAAACCGCGCGCCACTACAAGATCTGGCTGGTGGGGGGCTCGATCCCGCTGGCGGCCAGCACACCGGACAAGGTGCTGAACAGCTGTCTGGTGTTCGATGAGCAGGGCAAGCAAGTGGCACGCTACGACAAGATCCATCTGTTCAATCTGGAGTTGGGCAACGAGAGTTATCACGAAGCCAAGACTATAGAGCCGGGCAATCAGGTCGTGGTGGTGGATAGTCCGTTCGGGCGCATCGGCCTCGCCGTGTGCTACGACCTGCGCTTCCCCGAGTTGTTCCGCGCGATGAAGAACGTGGACATCATCGTGTTGCCCGCCGCGTTCACCGAGACCACCGGCAAGATGCACTGGGAAGTGCTGGTGCGCGCACGCGCAGTGGAAAACCTGGCGTATGTGGTCGCTTCGGCACAGGGCGGCTATCACGTCAACGGGCGTGAGACGCACGGCAACACCATGATCGTCGACCCATGGGGGCGGGTGCTGGACAGGTTGCCGCGCGGTTCCGGTGTGGTGGTTGCCGATATCAATCCGTCATATCAAGCCAGCCTGCGTACCAGCCTGCCGGCGCTGACGCATCGCATCTTATTTAGCTGCTGATGATGACTACTACCCTACAACAAAACCCCCCGTTCGATACGCTGTTTGCCACCGCGCAGCAATCGCTGTTTGTGCCTTATTCGATCGAGGCGGGCCATATCGAGCAGGTGTTTGCCAGCATGATGGCGCACCGGCTTGACTACGCCGATCTGTATTTCCAATACAGCCGTGCAGAGAGCTGGTCGCTGGAAGAGGGCATTGTCAAATCCGGCAGCTTCAACATCGACCAGGGTGTCGGGGTGCGCGCGGTCAGCGGCGAGAAAACCGCCTTCGCCTATTCCGACGACATCAGCCTGAACGCGCTGGAAAGCGCGGCGCAAGCCACCCGCGCCATCGCCAGGCAGGGCGGCACGCAGACTGTGCCTATCATTCCCCTTGGGATTAACCATGGTTCTCGGCGCGAAATCTATCTGCCGCATGATCCGATCGCCAGCCTCAAGGATGCGGAAAAAGTCGCATTGCTGGAACGCCTCGAAGGTTATGCGCGCGCGCTCGATCCGCGCGTGGTGCAGGTGATGGCGGGACTGGCCGGCGAATACGAAGTGGTGATGGTCGCGCGCAGCGACGGTTTGATGAATGCCGACATCCGCCCGCTGGTGCGGCTGTCGGTCACGGTCATCATCGAAAGCAACGGCAAGCGCGAACAGGGTTCGGCGGGCGGCGGCGGACGTTTCGACTATGCTTATTTCGACGATGCGATGTTGCACAAATATGCGGCGCAAGCCGTGCATCAGGCGGTGACCAATCTGGACGCCTCACCCGCTCCGGCCGGCAACATGACCGTGGTGCTGGGCAACGGCTGGCCGGGCATCCTGTTGCACGAAGCGATAGGCCACGGCCTGGAAGGCGATTTCAACCGCAAGGGCAGTTCGGCATTTTCCGGCCGTGTCGGCGAGCGCGTCGCTGCGGAAGGTGTGACCGTGGTGGATGACGGCACGATGGCAAGACGGCGCGGCTCGTTGCAGATGGACGACGAAGGCAATCCCACCCAATGCACCACGCTGATCGAGAACGGCATCCTCAAAGGTTATTTGCAGGACACGCTCAACGCGCGGCTGATGGGCGT
The DNA here is from genome assembly GCA_017880945.1 of Gallionella sp. Taxonomy (GTDB): domain Bacteria; phylum Pseudomonadota; class Gammaproteobacteria; order Burkholderiales; family Gallionellaceae; genus Gallionella. Next base: position 10,443 of record JADGRM010000019.1, read on the forward strand.
GCCGGTCACGGGCAATGCGCGACGCGAATCCTATGCGCACCTGCCGATGCCGCGCATGACCAACACCTATATGCTCAACGGCAACAAGGACCCGAAAGAAATCATCGCCTCGGTGAAGCACGGCCTGTACGCGGTGAATTTCGCCGGCGGACAGGTGGACATCACCAGCGGAAAATTCGTGTTCTCCACCGCCGAAGCCTACATGATCGAAGACGGCAAGATCACCCACCCGGTGAAGGGCGCGACGCTGATCGGCAACGGCCCGGATGTGTTGACGCGCATCTCGATGATCGGCAATGACATGGCGCTCGATGCCGGTGTCGGCACCTGCGGCAAAGAAGGCCAGAGCGTGCCGGTCGGCGTGGGGCAACCTACGATAAGGATCGACGGGCTGACGGTGGGCGGGACGGCTTGATGGGAGCCTCTCAAAATCCAGATTTCATCCCAACTGCTGCGTTGCGAAAAAAATTTCTTGCTTACATATCGACCATATGCGGCGCTGCGAAATTTTTTCCGCGCCTTGCATTTGGGCGAACTCTGAATTTTTAGAGGTTCCCATAGCGTTACCGAGAATGCCATGGACCTTGCCATAGTGGTAGGGTAATGTCCCCGCGAGAGAAATTCATTAAGGTTGGCGGATCCACACATCCTAAGCCCGCGTAGGGCGCAATAACCAAAGGGCATTGCGCCGCATGTTTTAAAGATCAATGGTGCAATGCGCTACGCTTATTGCACCCTACTGTATAATTCGCCCGCTATGCAGATTCTTCGCGGACTTTATTCCATTGACTCCCAGCCTGTTGCACTCACTATCGGCAATTTCGATGGTGTGCATCTGGGCCACCAGGCATTGTTGAACGAGTTACTTGCTGTGGGGAAAGCGCGCGGCTTGCCGACAGCGGTGGTGATCTTCGAGCCGCATCCGCGCGAATTCTTTATGCCGCTGCAAGCGCCGGTGCGGTTGACCAGCCTGCGCGAGAAGCTGGAGTTTTTTGCCGCGCTGGGCATAGACCGCGTGCACGTGTGCCGTTTCAATGCAGGCTTTGCAAAAATGAGTGCGGAGGATTTCATACACGCGCTTCATGTGAAGCTGTCTGCCAATTTCGTATTGATTGGTGATGACTTCCGCTTCGGCAGCGGGCGCACCGGTGATTTCGCGCTGATGGAAAAGATCGGCGCCAGGCATGGTTTTGCGGTGCAGGCGGTGCACAGCGTGAGGCTTGAAGGCGTGCGGATCTCCAGCACGGCGGTACGCGCTGCTTTGGCAGCCGGACAGATGCGCGCCGCGCAGGGTTACCTGGGGAGACACTACAGCATCAGCGGGCGTGTGGTGCATGGCGACGGGATGGGGAGAAAATTGGGCTTTCCCACCGCGAACATCCAGTTGAAACACAATCGCCCGCCGTTGTCAGGGATTTACGTGGTGAACGCTCATGCCGAAGGCCTGGGCGTGTTGCAGGGCGTGGCCAGCCTTGGTGTGCGCCCGACAGTGAAGCATGATGACAAGCCTGTGCTGGAAGTACATCTGTTCGAATTTTCGCAACAGATTTACGGCAAACATTTGCGTGTGGAATTTTTGCAAAAACTGCGCGATGAAGAAAAATATCCCGATGTGGCAACACTGACGCGGCAAATCGCGCTGGATGTGGAACACGCAAAGAAATGGTTCGAGCAACATGACTGATTACCCGAAGTGACTGACTACCCGACATGACCGATTATAAAAGCACCCTGAATCTTCCCGATACACCGTTCCCGATGCGCGGCGATCTCGCCAAGCGCGAGCCGCAGATGCTGGCGCGCTGGCAGGAACAGCAACGCTATAAAAGGATCCGCGCCGCCAAACAAGGCAAGCCCGTGTTCATCCTGCATGACGGCCCGCCCTATGCGAACGGCGACATTCACATCGGCCATGCGGTGAACAAGATACTCAAGGACATCATCGTCAAATCTAAAACCTTGGCGGGCTTTGACGCGCCTTATGTGCCGGGCTGGGATTGCCACGGCTTGCCGATCGAGTTGCAGGTGGAGAAGAAACACGGCAAAGCGATTCCGCCCTCTCAATTCCGCGCGCTGTGCCGCGCCTATGCCAAGGAACAGATCGAGCGGCAGAAGAAAGACTTCATCCGCCTGGGCGTGCTGGGCGATTGGGATCATCCCTACCTGACCATGGATTTCAAGACCGAGGCCGACATCATGCGCGCGCTCGGCAGCATCTACGAACGCGGCTATCTTTACCAGGGCTACAAGCCGGTGAACTGGTGTCTGGATTGCCAGTCGGCGCTGGCCGAGGCGGAGGTGGAATACGAGGACAAGAGCTCGCCCGCGATCGACGCGGGTTTCGAGGTGAAGGACAAGGCGGCGCTGCGCAAGGCATTTGGTGTCTCGCTGCCGGGCGATGCCAAGGTGTATGCGGTGATCTGGACCACCACGCCGTGGACATTGCCTGCCAACCAGGCGGTCTGCGTGCACCCGGAGCTGCAATATGACCTGGTCAAAACCCCCAAGGGCTACTTGATACTTGCATTCGATCTCGCAACCCAGTGTCTGGCTCGCTACCAGTTGGGGGGAAGCAATGACCGGGGCGACGGTATGGCCGCCACCTGCAAGGGTGCGGCACTGGAAGGACTGTTGCTGCAGCACCCGTTCTACGAGCGCAGCGTGCCGATCATCTGCGGCGACCATGTCACGCTGGAGGCGGGTACCGGCCTGGTGCATACCGCACCGGCGCACGGCCTGGACGATTATTTCGTCGGCCAGAAATATAATCTGCCCACCGACAACCCGGTCGGTGACGACGGCAAGTTTGCCGCCAATCTGCCGCTGGTCGGTGGTCTGTTCGTGTGGAAGGCCAACGATGTGGTGATCGATGCGCTGCAATCCAGCGGACATCTGTTGCACATCGAAAAGATGCAGCACAGCTATCCGCATTGCTGGCGGCACAAGACCCCGATCATCTTCCGCTCCACGCCGCAGTGGTTCATCGGTATGGATAACGTGGGGCTTGCCGGATCTGAAGATGCTGAACAGCTGGTGCAGGAAAAACGTTCGCATTCCGGTAAGCCTGATAAACGCGATGGCAAGTCACTGCGCGATTTGGCGAACAGTGCAGTCGAACAAACCGAATTTTTCCCAAGCTGGGGACGCGCCCGCCTGGAGGCGATGATCAGGAATCGTCCCGACTGGTGCGTGTCGCGCCAGCGCAGCTGGGGTGTGCCGATGCCGTTCTTCATGCACAAGGAAACCGGCCAGTTGCACCCGCGCACGCCGGAATTGCTGGAGCAGGTGGCCAAGCTGGTCGAGCGCGACGGTATCGAGGCCTGGTTCAGTCTGAACTCGGTGGACTTGCTGGGTGCGGAGGCAGAACACTACAAGAAACTCAGCGACACGCTGGACGTGTGGTTTGATTCCGGAACAACGCATGCGTCGGTGTTGCGCCATCACGAAGCATTCAGGGACGAGGTTCAGCAGCGGTTGGAGCGAGGCGAATCGCCGGCCGATCTTTATCTGGAAGGTTCGGATCAGCATCGCGGCTGGTTCCAGTCCTCTCTGCTGACCGCTTGTGCCATCAATGGCCGCGCGCCTTACGATGCATTGCTGACACACGGTTTTGTCGTGGATGGCAGCGGTCACAAGATGTCGAAATCCAAAGGCAACGTGATCGCGCCGCAAAAAATCCTGGACACACTCGGTGCCGATATCTTGCGCTTGTGGACAGCCGCTACAGATTACTCGGGCGAACTGACCATCTCGGATGAAATTCTCAAACGTGTGGTGGAAAGCTATCGGCGTATTCGTAATACCTTGCGATTTCTGTTGGCCAACATCGCCGATTTCGATCCGCAGCAGCACGCCATGCCCGTGGCGCAGTGGTTGGAAATTGATCGCTATGCGCTGGCGATCACACAACGTCTGCAGGAGGAGGTCACCGGCGCGTATTCAAAATATGAGTTTCATCTGGTCGCGCAAAAATTGCAGACTTTCTGTTCTGAAGATCTGGGCGGGTTCTATCTGGATATTCTGAAAGACCGTTTGTACACCGCCGGGCAAGGCTCTATCCCGCGCCGTTCCGCGCAGAACGCGCTGTATCACATCGCCCATAGTCTGGCGCGCCTGATTGCGCCTATCCTGAGCTTCACCGCTGAGGAGGTGTGTGAGGTGTTGAGTGGCAATAATGATCGCAGTGTGTTTCTGGATGAGTGGCATTCGTTGCCGGATGCACAACTGGATGGCGATGCGGTCGCCGCATGGCTGAAGATCGTCGCCTGGCGTGCAAAGGTGAACAAGCAACTGGAAGAAGCCCGTGCCACAGGCCTGATCGGCTCTGCGCTCGCCGCAGAAGTCGATGTGTATGTCGCAGGCGAAGATTATGATGTGTTGGCGCGTCTCGGCGAAGATTTGCGCCTGGTGTTCATCACTTCGCGCGCCACCGTGCATCGGGTTGCAACGGAAGCTGAAGGACATATCGATGTCTCCGCCAGCCTGCACGACAAGTGCGAACGCTGTTGGCATTACCGCGAAGATGTAGGCGCGGATGCGCAGCACGCTACGCTGTGCGGTCGTTGCGTGAGCAATTTATACGGAAGCGGAGAGGTGCGCCGTTATGCTTAACCGCTGGTTGTGGCTGAGCGCGCTGGTCATCGTTCTCGACCAATTGAGCAAGGCGTGGATCACAAACCACTTTGCGTTTGGCGAGAGTTTTACCGTGCTCAGCGTGTTCAACCTGGTGCTGGCGCATAACACCGGCGCGGCATTCAGTTTCTTGAACGATGCGGGCGGGATGCAACGCTGGCTGTTCAGCATCATCGCGATTGTCGCTTCGGCGTGGATAATCTGGCTGTTGCGCAAGCACAGGGCGCAAGTGTTGTTCGCCCTGGCATTGAGCATGATTCTCGGCGGTGCATTGGGTAATCTGATCGACCGGCTCGCATATGGTTATGTGGTGGATTTTTTATCGTTCCATTGGGACGAACATTATTTCCCGGCATTCAACCTGGCCGATTCTGCGATCACCTGCGGTGCGTTCCTATTAATTCTGGATAGTTTCAAGGAGAAAAAACATGGAACTGTTGCTGGCTAATCCTCGCGGTTTCTGCGCCGGGGTCGATCGTGCCATCGAGATCGTCGAGCGCGCACTGGTTCTGCACGGTGCGCCGATCTACGTGCGTCATGAAGTGGTGCACAACAAATTCGTCGTGGATGGTTTGCGCCAGAAGGGCGCTGTGTTTATCGAGGATCTGTCGGATGTGCCGAGCGGTAGCATCCTGATCTTCAGTGCCCATGGCGTGTCTCAGGCGGTGCGCCACGAGGCCGAAGCGCGCGGGCTGACCGTGTTCGATGCGACCTGT
>JADGRM010000157.1 GCA_017880945.1 Gallionella sp.
CGGAGATGTGGATGCCAGAGATGTGGATGAGGGGCAATAACGGTGCGATTAAACGCGCCCCTGCATATGGTTTTCAACTGCCCAACGTGGATGGCGAATATCGCAGGACTGTTACTGTGACCTGAAAAATGAAAAATACATCCCGGCGCATACGCCTGATCTGGGCTGCAGTTCTGGGGGTCGTCCTGATCTGCATCTCTGTTGCGGCAGCCATATCTGTTGTAGAAGCCAGAACCAGCTTGTTACCCGGCGAAAAGGAGAACATCGTCATGCCCCTGATCATCATGTCCACTTCATTCACGCGTGATGGGGAGATTCCCGCGCGCTACACTTGCGATAGCGTGAATATATCCCCTCCGCTTACCTGGACCGGTGTTCCGGCCGGCACAAAAAGCCTGGCCTTGATCGTCGATGATCCGGATGCCCCCGATCCCGAGGCGCCCAAGATGACCTGGGTGCACTGGGTGCTGTATAACATTCCGCCCGATGCCTCTGGTTTGCCCGAAAGCATTGCTGTCGAAGGACTCCCGCGAGGAGTCCTGCAGGGACTGAATGACTGGCAAAGTACCGGCTACAAAGGGCCGTGTCCGCCGATAGGCAAGCACCGCTATTTTTTCAAACTGTATGCGCTGGATACCTTGCTGCCGGATCTGAAACACCCCGCCAAGGCGGCTCTGGAAAAGGCCATGCAAGGTCACATACTTGTTCAATCCGAGCTGATCGGGTTGTACCAGCGGCAGTAGATTGGATAACAACATACTTGGAGCGGCAATTACTCGGTGCGCTCAATAACAAAATCATGAAACGCCACTTCGCCTTAAGCGCATTTCTCTTTTTCTGTTTTGTTTTCCCGTCGCAGGGCGTGGAGTTCGATGCGGCGCGCCACAGGATGGTGGAGGAAGTGTTGTCCGATGCCGCCGACACATCCGCATCCAGCGGCAGAGCCGCGCTCAGTCCAAGCGTCATCGCGGCGATGGAAAAAGTTGAGCGTCATCGTTTCGTGCCAGCCGATCTGGCCGCGGTTGCCTATCTCAATCGCCCCCTTCCGATCGGCTACGGGCAGACGATCTCGCAGCCTTTCATCGTGGCGCTGATGACCGATCTGATGCGGGTCAAGGCTGGCGACAGGGTGCTTGAGATCGGCACCGGTTCGGGCTACCAGGCGGCGGTGCTGGCGGAAATAGCCAGCTCGGTTTACAGCATTGAAATCATCGAGCCGCTGGGAAGAGAAGCGGGCGAACGGCTGAAATCTCTCGGCTACCGCAACGTGCAAACAAGGGTGGGCGACGGTTACTACGGCTGGCCCGAAGCCGCGCCGTTCGACGCGATCATCGTGACGGCTGCCGCCAGCCATGTGCCTCCTCCTCTGATCAAGCAGTTGAAGCCGGGTGGCCGGATGGTGATCCCGCTCGGCACGCAATTCATGACCCAGTATCTGATGCTGGTGGAAAAACAGCAGGACGGCTCAGTGACCAACCGCCAGATTTTGCCGGTGGCTTTCGTTCCGCTTACCGGGTGGCATTAGTCATGTCCCGCCCGCCGTTCCTCGCGATCGGCCTGCTCTCCGCTTGCGTGCTGGCCTACGAGGTGCTGCTGACGCGATTGTTCAGCATCGTGCTGTGGCATCACTTCGCCTACATGATCATCAGCGCGGCGATGCTGGGCTACGGGGCGAGCGGCACGCTACTGACCCTGCTGAAAGAAAAAATCGCTGCGCATTTCGCCGCGGTGTACGTGATCGCCGCAACGGCATTGGCTGTGCTGATGCCGGCGGCGTTCCTGCTGGCGCAACAGGTTCCGTTCAATCCGCTCGAACTGCTGTGGGACAAGACCCAGCCGGCCAAACTGCTCGCCGTTTATCTGCTGATGATGTTGCCGTTCTTTTGCGGGGGGTTGGGCATCGGCCTGGTCTTTGCGCACTTCGGCAAGCAGTCATCGCGCATCTATGCCTTCGACATCCTCGGCGCGGGTGTGGGCAGCCTGGGCGTGATCGGCGTGCTGTTCCTCGTGCCGCCTGCACAGGTGCTGACCGTCCTCACGGCATTGGCGTTGCTGGCTGCCGCGATCGCCGTCGTCGAGCTGAAGATGCGGCCGAAATGGCTGATGGAATTATTTCTCGGGCTGGCTGTGCTGGCGGCTGTGGCGCTGCCCGGCATGCCAGTGCATTTATCCCCCTACAAGGATCTGAGCCAGGCCCTGAACATCACCGGGGCGCGGGTGGTCGAGGAACGCAGCAGTCCGCTGGGGCAGATCACCGTGGTGGATAACACCCGCGTGCCGTTGCGCGATGCGCCGGGGATGAGCCTTAACGCCACCAGCGAACCGCCGCCGCAGCTGGGCGTATTCGTGGACGGAAACGGTCCGTCTGCGCTGACCAAGTTTGATGGCAAGCTTGAACCGCTGGCCTATCTTGACCAGCTCACCTCGGCGCTGCCCTATCATGTGCTGGCCTCTCAGGAACTTGCCCCTCATAAACTTGGCCCTCATGAAGTGATATGGCCACGCGTGTTGGTGCTGGGTGCCGGGGCCGGCAGCGATGTGCTGCAGGCGCTCTATTTCGGCAGCGCCGCGGTCGATGCGGTGGAGCTGGACCGCAACGTCACCGATCTGGTCAGCCAGCGTTTTCGCGACTATGCCGGCAACCTTTACGCCCAGCCCGGAGTGCATGTGTACGCAGCCGAGGCGCGCGGTTTCGTCAACGCCAGCCGTGAGCGCTATGACCTGATCCAGGTGGCGCTGCTGGATTCATTCGGCACCGCCTCGGCCGGGTTATACGGCCTGAGCGAAAACTATCTCTACACGGTGGAAGCACTCCAGACCAACCTGAGCCGCCTCACGCCGGGCGGCATGCTGGCCGTCACCCGCTGGCTCACGCTGCCGCCGCGCGATGCGCTGAAACTGTTTGCGACAGCGGTGACCGCGTTGGAGCGGAGTGGCGTGACCGACCCCAGCGCGCGGCTGGTGATGATACGGGGCTGGAAGACCGTCACGCTGCTGGTGAAGAACAGCGCTTTCACCGCGCCGGAAATCGCGGCGATCAAGGAATTCAGCCGCACGCGTTCTTTCGACCTGGCTTATTACCCTGGGATGCGCGCCGATGAGGCGAACCGTTACAACCTGCTGGCGCAGGCATATTTTTTTGAGGGAGCCGTTGCATTACTGGGACAGCAGCGGCAGGACTTCATCGACCAATACAAATTCTATATCGAGCCGGCGACCGATGACCGGCCGCATTTTTTCCGCTTCTTCAAATGGAATTCAGCCGCGGAATTATTCGCGCTGCGCGAGCAGGGCGGCATGCCGCTGCTCGACTGGAGCTACCCGCTGCTGGTGGCGACACTGGTGCAGGCGTTCGCGGCAAGCGTGCTGCTGATCCTGGCACCGCTGGCTCTGTCGCGTTGCCGGCGCACCTTGCCCAGCACGCCGGTGGCCCTGTATTTTCTCGCGATCGGCTTTGCCTTCATGTTCATGGAAATCGCCTTCATCCAGAAATTCGTGCTGTTCCTGTCCCACCCGCTGTACGCCGTGGCGGTCGTGTTGTGTGCGTTCCTGGTGTTCGCCGCCGCGGGCAGCTGGCTTGCCGGACATTGGCAAAACGCGCGCTGGCATGCGACGAACAAAGTCACGCTGGCGGTGATCGCGATGGGTGCAATATCGCTGCTCTATTTAGCCATCCTGCCGTACCTGTTCCAGGTACTGATCCATTTGCCCGATGCTGCAAAAATAATCATCTCCGTCGCGCTGATCGCACCGCTGGCGATGTGCATGGGCGTGCCTTTCCCCACTGCGATGATGCGGCTGGCAGACACCGCCGAACAAGCCATTCCCTGGGCATGGGCAATCAACGGCTTCGCCTCGGTGGTGGGTGCAGTGCTCGCCACGCTGCTGGCGATCCATCTGGGCTTTGCCGTGGTGATCCTGCTGGCAGTCATGTTCTACGGTGTGGCCTGTGCCGCCTTGAGGGGATTCGCTTGATGAGTTTGATTGAACTAATTGTAGGAGCGGGGGATGCCTGTCCTGAGCCTGTCGAAGCGGCCCGCGACCAAACGGCTCGCGGGCATGGCCCGCTCCTACGGGTGCCCGGCCAAAAGTTTTTCGGACATGTCTCGACTACATTTTTCAGTTTGAAACAATTTCGTGATGCAATGTCGGCCCTGGCTTGCCATGATTTCGCCGACACAACGGTGGAGTTCACACAGCGCGCGGTGGCGGTATGCGCATGATGTGGCACGCGCTGGGTATTCTGGCCGCAGCCTATGGCGGTCTTGCGCTGCTGGTTTATATTTTCCAGTCGCGCCTGGTTTTCTATCCGGAAACCGAACGCGAGATCACCGCCACACCCAGCCAGATCGGTTTGCCATACGAAGACATCCAGCTGAAAACTTCCGACGGCATCAGTCTGCATGGCTGGTATATCCCGGCACCGCAGCCGCGTGGCACGGTGCTGTTCCTGCACGGCAACGCGGGGAATATTTCCCACCGGCTCGATTCAGTGCAGATGTTTCATCGTCTCGGCTACAGCACGCTGATCTTCGACTACCGCGGCTATGGAAACAGCAGCGGCGTGCCCACCGAGCAGGGCACCTATCGTGATGCCGAGGCCGCATGGCGCTACCTGACCGAGCAGCGGCAGATACCTTCCTGCCGCATCGTGTTGTTCGGCGAATCGCTGGGCGGTGCGGTTGCCGCATGGTTGGCTGCACGTCAAAAACCGGCTGCATTGGTGATCGCATCCGGCTTCACTTCCGTGCCCGATCTGGGGCAGCAGCTCTATCCGTTTCTCCCGGTACGGTGGCTGGCGCGCATCCGTTACGATACGCGGGAATACCTGCGGGCTGTTGCCGCACCGGTGTTGATCGCCCACAGCCCGGAAGATGACATCATTCCATTCGAGCACGGGCGCGTGCTCTATGCAGCAGCCAATCCGCCCAAACAGTTCCTCGAACTTGCCGGCGGTCATAACGACGGTTTCATTTTCATGCGTGAATCATGGGTCAAGGCGCTGGGGGATTTTCTTAGCGAGCAGATGGATGCGGCGTGTCGGTGGAGCAGGGTTTGAGACATTGGTGAGCGGCAGAAATATGCCAGAATGAGCCATTCGCGAGTATCCGCTTCACGGCAAGCAATTTGGCAACATGGGGTTCGGCTGTGT
>JADGRM010000158.1 GCA_017880945.1 Gallionella sp.
GTACCTGCGCGCCGACGGCAGCGAGCCTGACCGCGCGAAGCTCGATGCCGGGCAATTCGGCCTCGGCGCCGGCTACCGGCTCTATGAGACGGCAGACGGCTGGCTCTGGCTTATCCGAAATTTACACATCTCATATATGACGACGTATGGCAGAGACTGAAGACGATTCTTCTCGATGCCGCGAAAAAGGAGAAATGACAGGGGGAGCCATGCACATGAAGTTACCGAAAGCGCTTTTACTGGACTTGGACGATACCATTACAGCTTTTGACGATGCAAAAGTCGCTAAGAGGAACGAACAAATAAACCTGCAATAAGTAGTAGTATATTTATTACCATATATATATATGGTGTATAATTATGTGGTGATAATATTTGCCATATATTTAATAAAATGATAATCATATAGCCGACCTCCTCGCTGCGTAGTTGCAGCAGGAGTAAAGTTAAGGTTCGAACTGACTTTAACCCAAGGAGGCCGACATGAAGAAGTATAGCGGAATTGATTTGCATTCGAACAACAGCGTGGTGGTTGTAGCAGATGAAGATGATCGAATCATTTATCAAAAGCGTCTGGCAAACAAACTGGATGAAATCCTGGTGGCGCTTGCGCCACACAAAGAGGAAATCATTGGTGTGGTGATTGAATCGACGTACAACTGGTATTGGCTGGTTGATGGTCTGATGGATGCGGGTTACCAGGTGCATCTGGCAAATCCATCGGCGATCAAGAAATACGAAGGGCTGAAGTACAGCGGAGACTTCGCCGATGCAGCCTACCTTGCCCATCTGCTGCGCCTGGGATTGTTGCCTGAAGGCTACATCTTCCCACGGGAACTGCGTGCAGTACGAGACCTTGCACGCAAGCGAATGCAGTTAGTGCATTACCGGACGGCGCAGATTCTGTCTATCGAGAATATCCTGACGCGCGAAACCGGCGGGCGAATGAGTAGCGCCAGGATCAAGGCGATGACAACCGAAACAGTTGAAGCGCTAGGTTTTATGCCTGATGTGGCCTTGGCGATGGAGTCCAACCGAGTAGTCAGCCAAGCGCTGCAACAACAGATCGAGGTGCTGGAGGAACGATTGGAAGCGCAGGTGAAATTGCAGCCCGGATACCAGCTCGTCAAAACCATTCCCGGTATTGGTCAAGTACTGGCTACTACGATCATGCTCGAGACGGGAACCATTACGCGCTTCGATGGTGTTGGGAACTTCAGCTCCTACTGCCGCTGTGTGGGTAGCCTGCATGAAAGCAACGGGAAGAAGAAAGGCTCAGGCAATACCAAGAACGGCAACAAGTATCTGGCTTGGGCATTCATGGAAGCAGCGAATTTCGCACTTCGTTATTGCCCGGAGGCCAAACGTTTTTATGAGCGCAAGAAGAGCCGGACCAATCGCATCGTGGCGCTCAAGTCTGTTGCGCACAAGTTGGCACGGGCGTGTTATCACATCCTGCGCGAACAGCGACCTTTCGATGTGAAGCGATGTTTTGTTTAGAGTTTGGCCAAAGGCGGTGAGCCAGATAACCGGACTGTAGTCCAACCACTACGAATGATTTGGACGCCGCCTTTGTTCCATCTGTTTTAGTGCAACACTGAATCGCCCAAGCCGTGAGCCACTTAAGGACTGGAGTCGCGATAGCGACAGCCACTGTGAATGTAACAACCAATTGGACACGACTTGGCACCAAAGTTTCTCTGGGGTGGCCTAGGCCACCAGGGCGGTCGTAAAACATCACGACATGCTTGATCTCGATGGGTGTCTGGTGCGATTCACTTCGCAACCAACTGAATGAGGAAACGGGTGCGGTGAGGTTTGCAAGAAACAAGGTGGCATGGCTTTATGCTTCGTTGTGTCGCAACCAGATTGCGATGATTTTATTTTGCCCTTGACTACCGGTCGGCTAATGGGTGTCCGCTATGGGGTGCGGTTATACGCATATTCTAACTGCCTGCTGAAAAGCGGATATTCGCGACTTGAGGTTTCAATGGTAACTGTCCTTGAGAATTGCTGGTTAGTCCTAATGAGAACAGCGGGCAAAGGTCACGATATTACGCAACTGAACCTGAATATTAAGGAAGTGCTGAACAAGTAAGGTTTTGTCGTTCCCACGAAAGCGGGAACCCAGTCAATTCAATACACTGGATTCCCGCTTTCGCGGGAACGACGACGGTGTTTTCTTAGATTCAGATGTTGCCCGGATGGAAAAACAGATTCGGGCCGCTGCGCGCCTTGCCCGTTTCGTCCATCAATACATCCAGGGCCAGGCTGGCCAAGTCGTCGGCTACGGGTTCCACCTGGTGGTCCTTTTCCATGTACAACAACTTCAGGTACGAGTTGCACTCATCGCAACTCTCCGCCTTGATGGCACCATTCGATCCTTCCAGGACATAATAATTGATGCCGCGAGTAGATTCGCAACTGCTGCACTTGATGCGCACCATATGCCACTCCGTGGCGCACAGGGAGCAGGAAAGATAGCGCAGCCCCTGCTGTGCGCCGCCTATGCGCACGATGCCCGCGACCGGATGGGAGCCGCACACCGGACACAACCCGCCCTGTTCCAGCTTGCCGATGGCATGTTCTCCCAATGCTGTAGCCATGTGTGTCCAATAGACCTGCAGGGCAGCGGCGACAAACGGCATGTCCTGCGCGCCGACTGTTGCCAGATCACCCGCCAGCAACTTGTTCGCGATCTCCTCCAGTTCGGCCTCGCCCATGTTCATCAAGCGGTCGATGGCCGCCCTTGCGGGTGCGGGCAGGGAGGCCGCCATCATGTGATGCAAAATCGCTTTCAGTCCATCCCGCCAGGCAGCGTCTCTGTGCCACGTTTGTGCGCCAAGCACCGGCATGCCATGTTCGCGGCATAATGCCTGCTGTTCAGGTGAAGGCAGCGGCACCGTCGGGAAATGAGTCAGCACCTCATGCTGCGCCTGCGCCAGAGTCGCCAGGAAACTCAGATAAGCACCGAAGGAATGCTGCTGGGAAAGTTGCAGTAACCGCTCTGCCCGTTGCTTGAAAACATTTGGTTCGGCCAAGCGGAGAAACGGAATCTGTCCGGCCGGGGCTTCGAGCTGCCCCGGTTCGATGATGCGTGTTGCGGTACTCATTTCCCTCCGCCGGTGATCTGCCTGAACCACGCCGGATGGTGCTGTTTCGCCCAGGCGCGGCTCACGGTGCCATACAGCATCGCGCGTATGGTGCCCCTGGTCCAGATCGCGGCATAGATATGAACGATGATGAGTGCAATCATGAACGCCGCCACGGCTGCATGCAAGAGCGAGGAAAAGCGGATCAGCCCGATCGGGAACAGGCCGGAAAAATAAGCACGCCAGATGACGATGCCGGATACCAATAGCAGCACCATGCAGACTGCCGCCAGCCAGAACATTATTTTCTGGCCGCCGTTGTACTTGCCCGATTCCGGCATGTTGTGGTCATCGCCATCCACCATTTCTTTGACACGGCTCAACCATTCTTTGTCGACCTGAGTAATGATGTTCAGCTTCCAGAAACGGAAAAACATCATGATAAAAAGCAGCGCCATCAACACCCCGATGAAGGGATGGAGAATGCGCGCCCAGACAGCGCCGCCCAACAACAGGCTGAGCGGGTAGAACGCCGGATGGAAGAAAGCAAGCCCGGATAGCGCCAACAGGATGAAGCTCATCCCGACTGCCCAGTGATTGGCGCGTTCGTAAGCCGTATAGCGGACTATGTCATTGGGATTACGATTCATTTTCGAACTCCTTCTCGATGTCTTTCGAGACCTCATTGGGGCCCTTCATGACGTAGTGGAACAAGGTGCCGACGGCGAGCATGCCGAGGGCAAAGGAGGTCAACGGTTTGGTGATGCCCTTCCATAGGCCGACCATCGCGCTGATCGAAGGGTTCTTGGGCAGACCGCTGAATAGCTCGGGCTTATCGGCATGCTGCAGCACATACATCACGTGCGTGCCGCCCACCCCCTGCGGGTCGTACAATCCCGCATTCGCGTAGCCGCGGCTCTTGAGGTCGGTGATGCGCCCCTCGGCATGATGGATCATGTCATCCTTGGTGCCGAACACGATCGCACCGGTGGGGCAGGTCTTGACGCAGGCCGGCTCCATCCCCACTGCCACACGGTCAGAGCACAGCGTGCATTTGTACGCCTTGCTGTCTTTTTTCGAGATGCGCGGTATATCGAACGGGCAGCCGGTGATGCAGTAGCCGCAACCGATACAATTTTCCTGATGAAAATCGACGATGCCGTTGCTGTACTGGACGATCGCGCCGGGCGCCGGACAAGCCTTGAGGCAGCCCGGATCGGCGCAGTGCATGCAACCGTCCTTGCGGATCAGCCACTCCAGCTTGTTTGCCTCCACTTCCACTTCGGAGTAGCGCATCACTGTCCATGACTGGGCGCTGAGATTGGGCGGATTGTCGTACACGCCGACATTCGTGCCGACTTCGTCGCGCAAATCGTTCCACTCCATGCAGGCTACCTGGCATGCCTTGCAGCCGATGCATTTGGAGATATCGATGAGCTTCGCCACCTCCATCGTTTCCCGTGCGCTGGGAGAAGGCGTAGTAGTGGCGGAACGTGCTTTGATGTCTAACGATTGAAGTGCCATATCGCCCCCTATGCCTTTTCAACGTCCACGAGGAACGATTTGAATTCAGGCGTCTGAGTGTTAGCGTCGCCCACGAATGGGGTCAGGGTGTTGGTGATGTACCCGTTCTTGGCCAGACCCATAAAGCCCCAGTGGATCGGAATGCCCACGGTGTGCACCTGTTGGCCTGCCACGGTGAGCACCTTCAGGCGCTTGGTGACGACCGCCACGGCGATGATGAAACCGCGATTGGACTTGACCCGCACGTGATCACCGGCCTTGATACCTTTCTGCTTGGCCAGCTCTTCGCCGATCTCCACGAACTGTTCCGGCTGCATGATGGCATTCAACCTCGCATGCTTGGTCCAGAAATGGAAATGCTCGGTGAGCCGGTAGGTGGTCCCCACATAAGGGAACTTGTCCGGCGTGCCGAACGTCGCCCAGTCTTCCTTGAACACCCGCGCCGCAGGGTTGGATCGCGCCAGCGGATTGTCCGGATGCATGGGATTGTTGGCTATCGGCGATTCCATCGGTTCGTAGTGTTCCGG
>JADGRM010000020.1 GCA_017880945.1 Gallionella sp.
CATGGCGGACATCGGGCGCGATCTGATGATCCGCATAATACTCGCGCATGAAACGGATCGCATCCCAGTGGTCTTCGGTGAGCTGGATGTTTTCCTGAATGGCAAGTTGCCTGGCCACTGTCTCGTTCCACTCCTGGGGGTCGACCAAATAACCTTCTTCGTCAGTGTTGGGCAGTTGCGGGATTTCTTCCATCTTTTCACGTCGCATAAATGAACATCATCGGCCGGAGTGCCACTACAAATAAAGCTGCTTCTCGCGTTCCGCTTCGGTTGGCTCAAAGCCGCGTGTCTCGTAGTATTTGAAAATGGCGTTGACGACCGCTTTAGGTTCGTCGATGACCTGAATCAGCTCCATGTCTTCCGGGCTGATGACTTTTTCATCCAGCAACGAGGTGAGGAACCAGTCCAGCATGCCTCCCCAAAATTGCTTGCCCACTAAAATGATCGGGATGCGCCGTATCTTGCCGGTTTGTACCAGGGTGAGTGCTTCCATCAGCTCGTCCAGCGTGCCGAAGCCGCCCGGCATCACGACGTAAGCGCTGGCGAATTTCACGAACATCACCTTGCGCGCGAAGAAATGCTGGAAGGTCTGGCTGATGTTCTGGTAGAGGTTGCCGACCTGTTCGTGCGGCAGCTGTATGTTCAGCCCGACGCTGGGCGACTTGCCGTAGAACGCGCCCTTGTTGGCGGCCTCCATGATTCCCGGGCCGCCGCCCGAGATGACCGAAAATCCGGCATCCGAAAGCAGGCGCGCGATCTCCTCGGTGAGTTTGTAATAGGGTTGGTCGGGCTTGGTGCGCGCGCTGCCGAAGATGCTCACGGCGGGGTGGATCTGGTTAAGCCGTTCGGTGGCAGAAACAAACTCTGACATAATGCCGAACACGCGCCAGGCCTCTTTGGAATTCCATGCCTCCGGTACCACGGATTTGGGCAGTTTGGATGGTATGTTCATGCGTTTCCCCCAGAAAAAAACTTAGCCTAAAATTTAGACAAAAATGAAAACGAACGAAGAGAGTTTCTCTAAAACATTGCCGGTAGTAGACGGTAATACATTACCGTTTGCAAACGGTAAAACCCTACTATTGGTTGACGGCTCGTCGTTCCTGTATCGCGCGTTCCATGCCATGCCGGATCTGCGCAACCGTCATGGCGAACCCACCGGCGCGATCTACGGCGTGCTCAACATGCTGCGCAAGCTGCGCAATGATTACCCGGCGGATTATAGCCTGTGCGTATTCGATGCAAAAGGCAAAACCTTCCGCGACGACTGGTATCCCGAATACAAGGCGCATCGCCCCGCCATGCCGGCCGACCTGGTGCTGCAGATAGAACCCCTGCATCAGGCTATCGCCGCCTCAGGCTGGAACCTGCTGATGCTGGATGGCGTGGAGGCGGACGACGTGATCGGCACATTGGCGCAACAAGCCCTGGACGGCGTGCGCTGCGTGATCGCCACCGGAGACAAGGACCTCGCGCAACTGGTGAATGAGCGCGTGACGCTGATCAACACGATGAGCAACGAGACGCTGGATATCGCCGGTGTGAACGCCAAATTCGGCGTGCCGCCGGAGCGCATCGTCGATTATCTGACTTTGACCGGCGATGTGGTGGACAACGTGCCTGGCGTTGAGAAGGTCGGCCCGAAGACCGCGGTGAAGTGGCTCACCCAGTATGGCACGCTGGACAATCTGATGAAGCATGCCGACGAGATCGGCGGTGTGGTCGGAGAGAATCTGCGCAAGGCGCTGGACTGGCTGCCTCAGGCGCGCCGTTTGATCACGGTGAAATGTAATGTGGAACTTCCGCAGACTTATAGCGAACTGATACCACCACCGGCAGACAAGGAGCAATTGCGCAGTTTGTACGAACGGTTTGAATTTAAAACTTGGCTGCGCGAGCTTGATGGCGGAAAGAATGCCAACGCCGTTCCCTCCCCTGCACAGGCTGGAATTGCCGATCCAGCCACACCGGATTTTCTTGGCGATCCGCCCACCCGTACTGACAGCGCGCACTACGAAACGATACTGAGCGAAGCGCAGCTCGACATGTGGCTGAAGAAAATACTCGCCGCCGAACTGGTCTGTGTGGATACCGAAACTACCGGACTGGACATGATGAATGCGCAACTGGTCGGCATGTCGTTCGCGATCACGCCGCACCAAGCCGCCTATCTGCCGTTGGCGCACATCTACCCCGGCGCGCCGGATCAGCTCAGTCGCGCGCATGTACTCGTTAAACTCAAACACTGGCTGGAAAGTCCCAAGCACAAAAAACTCGGGCAGAACCTCAAATACGACATGCATATTTTCGCCAACCACGGCATCACGCTGGCAGGTATTCATGATGACACGCTGCTGCAATCCTATGTGCTGGAAAGCCACAAGCCGCACGACATGGACAACCTCGCGTTGCGTCACCTCAACGTGAAGACCATCAGCTTCGCCGAAGTGGCGGGCAAGGGTGCGAAACAGATCTGCTTCGACCAGGTGGATATCGATACCGCGACGCACTATGCCGCCGAAGATGCCGACATCACGCTGCAATTGCATCAGAACCTGTCCCCGCAGATAGCGGCGCAGAAGGGCTTGCAGCATGTGTATCGCGACATCGAAATGCCCAGCATGCACGTGCTCTACACGATGGAGCGCAATGGCGTGCTGCTCGACTGTGCGCTGCTGCAGATCCAGAGTCGCGAACTGGGCGAAAAACTGATTGCGCTGGAAGCCAGGGCACACGAGGCTGCCGGGCAGCCGTTCAACTTGAATTCGCCCAAGCAGATACAGGAGATCCTGTTCGACAAACTCGGCCTGCCGGTCGTGAAAAAGACCCCGAGTGGCACACCCTCCACCGACGAGGAAGTGTTGCAGGAACTTGCACTCGATTACCCGCTGCCGAAAATCCTGCTGGAATATCGCGGCATGGCGAAACTCAAATCTACCTACACCGACAAATTGCCGCTGATGGTGGATAGAGAAACCGGGCGCGTGCACACCAGCTATTCGCAGGCGGTCGCGGTCACCGGGCGGCTGGCCTCCAGCGACCCCAACCTGCAGAACATCCCGATACGCAGCGCGGAAGGTCGGCGCATCCGCGAAGCGTTCATCGCAACGCCCGGCAGCCGCATCGTGTCGGCCGACTATTCGCAGATCGAGTTGCGCATCATGGCGCACCTGTCAGGTGACGCGGGTTTGCTCGCGGCATTCGCCAACAACGAGGATATTCACCGCGCAACCGCTGCGGAAATATTCATGGTCGCGCCTGCCGAAGTATCCGGCGAGCAGCGCCGCTATGCCAAGGTCATCAACTTCGGCCTGATCTACGGCATGTCCGCGTTCGGCCTGGCCAAGCAACTCGGCATCGAACGAGGCGCGGCAATCGCCTACATCGACCGCTACTTTGCGCGTTATCCCGGCGTAAAGAACTACATGGACAGCACGCGCGAACAGGCCAAACAACAGGGCTATGTCGAGACCGTGTTCGGTCGCCGCCTGTGGTTGCCGGAGATCAACAGCAGCAACGGCCAGCGCCGCCAGGGAGCGGAACGCGCCGCGATCAACGCGCCGATGCAAGGCACGGCGGCGGACCTGATCAAGCTTGCGATGATTGCTGTGCAACACTGGCTGGAAACCGAAAAATTGCACAGCAGATTGATCATGCAAGTACACGACGAACTGGTGCTGGAAGTGCCGCAGGCCGAGCTGCATCTGGTCAAGGAAATGCTGCCCAGGCTGATGTGCGGCGTCGCCGAGCTGCAAGTGCCGCTATTGGTGGAATTGGGGGAGGGGAAGAATTGGGATGAGGCGCACTAAATTACATTGCACGAATTTATGTGATTCATGCCACAGACATAGAAATAAAACTTTTTTATGCTAGCCGCTACATTGATTACCGACAAGAGGAATTGATATGAAATCGAATAGACTCGCACAGATCGCATTGCTGCTCTGGCTTTTTACCGTTGCCGTATTCGCCTGGTTTTTCGTCCGCGGCAATGTTGCTGCGGGAAACGATGGCCGAACCGCTGTGGTATTGCAAGCCGGTGAGCGCGACCTGATCCTGTCCGAAATGCGCGGTCTGCTGGTTGCGACGCAAGGGATTCTGGATGGTGCAAATAATGGTGACATGCAGCGCATCAGCAAGGCAGCACGTGCGGCTGGCATGGCCGGTGCGGCGGATGTCAATCCGGTATTGATGGCGAAATTGCCGCTGGAGCTTAAGCAACTGGGTATGAGCGTGCACCGCGACATGGATGACATCGCCAGCGCCGCGGAAAGCGGGCAGCCGCCAGCGGAGATTTTGAAGATGGCCTCCAACGTCTTGACAAAATGCGTGGCTTGTCACGCAACATGGCAGCTTAGGGTGGCAAATTAAAGGTGTGTGGTAGCGCAAAGCGATTTGCCTGCCGCGGGCCTGCAAAATCTATGCCTTGCTCCTGACGGTTTTCTTCGCAGCAACCTTCTTCGTGGCTGGCTTCGTCACCTTCACAGCAGCGACTTTCTTGGCGGCAGGCTTGGCTACTTTCGTTGCGGTCTTCGCCTTGGTGGTCGCGGTCTTGGTCGTTGTAGCCTTGGGCTTGGCCGTTTTGGTTTTTGTTTCCTTGGGTGCAGCCTTGGCTTTGGTGGTCTTGGCCGCCGGCTTTTTGCTGGTTGGCCCCTTCGCCGCCTTGGCTGCGATCAGTTCCAGCGCCTCTTCCAGCGTGATGTCATCCGGCGACACGCCCTTGGGCAGCGTCGCGTTGATCTTGCCGTGGCGGGCGTACGGGCCGTAACGGCCGCTGCAAATTTCCACGCTGGCCTTGTCGTCCGGGTGATCGCCCAGCACGCGCAATACGGTGTTGCCGTCGCGGGCCTGGGCCAGCAATTCCACCGCGCGCGCCAGGGTGATGTCGAAGATGCTGTCCGTGCGCGGGATGGATTTGAATTTGCCGTCGTGACCGATGTAGGGGCCGAAGCGGCCGATGTTGACGACGACTTTTTTGCCGGATTCGGGGTGTGCGCCGAGCTCGCGCGGCAGTGCCAGCAGCTTCAGCGCGCTGGCCAGGTCGGCTTGTTCTAGCGGCATTTCCTTGGGCCAGGAGACGCGTTTGGGTTTGGCTTTTTCGCCCTCCACTACTTCGCCGAGCTGCACGTAGTGGCCGTATGGGCCGCGCAATAACAACACGGGTTGCTGGGTGTCGGGATGCGCGCCCAGTTCCACTCTGGCCGAGGCATCATCCTGTGATTCGCCGCTGAGGCTGCGTTTGTATTTGCACTCCGGATAGTTGGTGCAGCTGATGAAGCTGCCGTAGCGGCTGAGCTTTTTGGCGAGGGGTTTGCCGCATTCCGGGCACGCCTCGTTTATCAACTCGACCGGACGGTCGATGTCGGCTTTTTCCTTGATCAGTTTGGAAAATCCTTTCCAGAATTCGCCCATCACGCCGATCCAGTCGCGCCTTCCTTCGGACACTTCGTCCAGCTCGTCTTCGAGATGGGCGGTGAAATCGTAATCCACATAACGGGTGAAATGATCGGTAAGGAAGCGCGTGACGACGCGCCCGACATCGGTGGGCATGAAGCGCTTCTTGTCCAGAATGGCATATTCTCTGGCTTGCAGCGTAGAGATGATGGTGGCGTAGGTGGAAGGGCGGCCGATGCCATGCTCTTCCAGCGATTTGACCAGACTGGCTTCGGAGTATCGCGGCGGCGGCTGGGTGAAATGTTGCTCGCCATACAGCTTGTCGATCGGCAACACATCGCCCTCGGCCAGCGGCGGCAGTTTGCCGCTTTCTTCCTCGGTAGCGTCGTCCACGTCTTCCATATATACGCCGATGAAACCGGGGAATACCATCACCTGACCATTGGCGCGGAACAGTGTGTTGTCCCCGCCCAAACGGATGTCCAGACTGACGGTGTCGAAACGCGCCGGAGCCATCTGGCAGGCCAGCGTGCGCTTCCAGATCATCTCGTAGAGGCGCGCCTGATCGGCGGTCAAGTGACTGCGCATGCTGTCCGGTGTGCGCTCGATCGAGGTCGGGCGTATAGCTTCGTGCGACTCCTGGGCGTTCTTGGTCTTGCTCTTGTAGGTCGGCTGGGTGCTGGGCAGATATTCCGACGAGAAATTGTTGCTGATGTAATCGCGGATTTCCTGCACCGCTTCTTTCGCCAGCGACACCGAGTCGGTACGCATGTAGGAGATCAGACCGACTGTCTGGCCGCCGATGTCCACGCCTTCATACAGCGATTGCGCGGTGCGCATCGTGCGGTCGGCGGTCATGCCCAGTTTGCGCACCGCTTCCTGCTGCAAGGTGGACGTGGTGAACGGCGCGGCGGCATAACGCTGCTTGGCCTTTTTCTCGACGCGCACCACCTTGGGCGGCAGCTTGGCATCGTTGAGCTTGGCAAAAATCGCGTCATATTCGGCCTGGTTACCTATGCTGAGTTGCTCGAGCTTCTTGCCCTGGTACTGGAACAGCTTGGCGGTGAACGGCTGGTGATCCTTGTGGCTGTCCAGATGCACGGTCCAGTATTCCTGGCTCTTGAATGCTTCGATCTCCAGCTCGCGTTCGACGATCATGCGCAGCGCGGGACTTTGCACTCGGCCCGCCGAAAGACCCGGACGGATCTTGCGCCATAGCAGCGGCGACAGATTGAAGCCGACCAGATAGTCCAGCGCGCGGCGCGCCTGCTGCGCGTTCACCAGCGGCTGGGAGATCTCGCGGGGGTGAGCGACCGCTTCGCGCACTGCCGACTGGGTGATCTCATAGAACACCACGCGCTGCATGTTCTTGCCCTTCATGCCGCGCTTGGCTTTGAGCAATTCGGAAATGTGCCAGGCGATCGCCTCCCCTTCGCGGTCCGGATCGGGCGCCAGATAGATGTTGTCCGCAGCGGCGGCGGCCTTGGAGATCGCGTCCATATGCTTGCTGTTGCGCGCGATGGTTTCGTACTTCATCGCAAAATCGTTGTCGGGGTCGACCGCGCCGGTCTTGGGAACCAGATCGCGCACGTGCCCATACGAGGCGAGTATCTCGAAATCCTTGCCCAGGTATTTTTGCAGCGTTTTGGCTTTTGCCGGAGATTCGACGATCAGTAGATTGGTTGCCATGCGTGCGGTTTGGTGTTCAGTGTAGTTGTGCGGAATGTAGCGGCGTGAGCAATTCTTCGATCAACAGCGGATCAAGGTCTTGATGGCGATTCCACAACACCATCAACATGATCAGCTTGAGCTTGTCCAGTGCGAGGTTTTCATGTTTCAGCGCGACGGATCGATCGATGATCATCTCGCGTTCGACCGCGGAAATTAAGTGCTGCTGTTCGGCGAACAGCAGGAACTGGCGGGCTTCAAAGCTGATGAGCCGCAATTCCAACTCGGCAAAATGGCGCGGTCCGGTGTGCTCAAGGATGTCGGGATAACTATCGGGATTTTGTTGTTGCAGAGCAGACAACCAGGTCAGGGCATCGCTGATCTCCTCCTCCTCGAAACCGGCGGCGGAGAGTTTGCGCGATAGCTTGTCTGGCTCAGGATAACTGCCTGCGTCAAAATAACTTTCAAACAGGTACATCAGGATTTCAAACATGGTGTGCGCAGTGAGTTAATGGATTCGTTGATATAAGCCGCCGGGTAGCACACAGATGCGACCGTTAAGTTCGAGTGTCAACAGCATGGCGGATAGCTGGCTTACCGTCAAGCCGCAGCGCACACTGAGCGTGTCGACATCCACCGGGTCGAAGCCGAGATGCTCAAGCAGCGCGGCGTCTTGGCCTTCTGAATCTGTGCCTTCTGAATTGACCGCTGGTGCGGGTGAAACCGCCAAGCCGCCGAGTTCTTCCAGAATATCCTGCGCAGTCTCGACCAGTTTCGCGCCCTGTTTAAGCAAAGCATGGCAACCTTTGCTCTGGGGCGCATGTATCGAGCCGGGAATGGCAAACACGTCCCTCCCCTGTTCCAGGGCCAGCCGCGCGGTGATCAGCGAGCCGCTTTGCAGCGAGGCTTCCACCACCAGGCAACCGAGGCTCATGCCGCTAATGAGCCGGTTGCGGCGCGGGAAGTTGGCGGCCAGCGGTGGTGTGCCAAGCGGGAATTCAGAGATCAGCGCGCCTTGTTGTGCGAGCGCGTGCGCGAGATCACGATTAGCGGCGGGATAGACTTTATCCAGACCGGTGCCAACCACGGCGATGCTGCTGCCCAGCCCGCGCAACGCGCCGCGGTGCGCGGCGGCATCGATGCCGTGCGCCAGGCCGCTGATAATGCACAGCCCGGCATCGCTCAGAGATTTGGCAAACGCTTCGGCGTTGCTGATGCCTTGCGGTGTTGCGCTGCGACTGCCGACCACGGCCAGCGAGGGTCGATTGAGCAAGTCCAGCCGCCCCTTTACATACAGCAACAACGGCGGATCGGGAATGTTCAACAGGGCTTGCGGATAATCGGGATCGGCGAGGGTGACGATGCGGTTGTTGCCATCCTCGAGCCAGGCCAAGGCGGGCGCAACGGCATCGTCGGCGAAGCCTTTGTTGATTTCTGCAGCGACATCGGCTTTGACGACAGATTTGAGTGAACTGATGGATGCGGCGAAAACCGCGTCAGGCGAACCGAATTCCTTTAATAAGCGACGCGCGCTTTCGCCGCCCAAGCCGCGCGTCAGGCTCAGTGCCAGCCAAGCCTTGAGCGATGCTTCAACGATCATTGTTTAAGGAGTATTGGCACGATCCAGCAATTGCACCGGCAATTTTGTTTGCATCACCAGCGCATATGACACCTTGTCGAACACGCGGAACACGAACACTAAGCCATAGCGTTCATCAGGCAGAGTGTATTGTTTGCCTTCATATTTAACTACCTCGCCTTTTTGATACAGTGCCAGCACATGGCCGATTTCCAGGCCGTCCCGCCGGCCTTTGTTCAGAGTAATAACGGAATTTTGCCCTCCTTGGGATACGCCGCCATAAACAGAGATTATGCGTGCGGAAATTTTGCTTTCCGGCGCGCGTGGCAGATAAGTGTTGACCTCATCGACGGAAGGCAGGATCAGATGGTCGCCAGCATGAATCTCTTCGACAGCGCGGGTGATTGCAACGGTGCTGATATCTGCAAAGTGTGTCACTTCGGCGTCGCCCAGATAGATGGCTTCGATGCCCAGTACCTCATCGGTATCGGGATCGACAAAAGTTTTTCCCGTGCGGTAAACCAGCCACTTATCGCCCTTGTCTGAAGGAAGCCCTTTGGTAAATGCGGTATCATCGTTGCCGAGTATCACGCGTCCTTCGCGTGCACCGATCAACGTGGGGGCAGTCTTTAATTCGTTTGCTTCAATGATCAGCGGACGGCTTAAAAATGGCGCAATGGCATTGGCGGGAATGCTCGGGATGGCATCGTGAGAACTTGGATTTTCGCGGACTCTGGGAGAAAGCCTTACGATATTGCCCGCCTCGGTTACACTGCTCGCGGCTTCCATGCCGCCGATGCCGCCAGTGGCGGCTGTACCATTTTCACCGATGCGCAGGGTGCCGCTACTGCGATCAAGGAAGATCACATCGCCTGGATAAATCCAGTGCGGGTCTTTGATGAGGTCTTTGTTAAGACCCCATATATGCGGCCATTTCCACGGATCTTTGAAGAACTTGCCGGAGATATCCCACAGGGTGTCACCTTTGACGACGATGTGCCGGTCCGGTGCATCGCTGCGAACATCCATAAGAATATCCGATGGGTTCTCGGGCTCTGCAGCAAAGGCCTCATGCTCTGCAACAAAGGCCAGGATAGGCAATAAAAAGCAAATCAGCGATATAATCTTGCGCATGGAAACTCCGGCAGAGTCGATAATAAGGAACACGCATTGCTGCTGCGCTACGTTAAATTCTGCATCTAGTCTACTAAATTAGCAAGCATTTATGGGTCACGCATGGCAATTCTGAAAATTTTGCAATATCCCGATGAGCGTCTGCATAAAATCGCGAAGAAAGTTACGCAGGTCGATGAAAGCACCCGCAAACTGGTGCGCAACATGGCTGAGACCATGTATGCCGCCCCCGGGGTGGGGTTGGCGGCGACGCAGGTGGATGTGCATGAGTGTATCATCGTGGTGGATATTTCCGAGACACACGATCAATTGAATATACTCATCAATCCGGAGATCATCTCCAGCAGCGGTGAAGAAGAATGCGAGGAAGGCTGTCTGTCGGTGCCGGGTATCTATGAAACGGTGAGCCGCGCGGCAAGGATCACCGTGCGCGCCTTGAATGAAAAAGGCGAAATCTTTACACTGAACGCCGAAGGTTTGTTGGCGGTGTGCATCCAGCATGAGATGGATCATCTGATCGGCAAGGTGTTTGTCGAATACCTGTCTCAGCTCAAACAAACCCGAATTCGTGCCAAGCTTAAAAAGCGCTTGCGCGAAACCATGTAATTCCACTTCCAATTCTTCGATGAAACTGTGTTGGCTTCCTTGCTCACTCCTGGTCGTGCTGCTAGCACTGCCTGCGTCGTTCGCTCGTCGCCGCCCCTTCGACTTGGCTCAGGACAGGCTTGTTTCATCTTCGAATTGAAATTGGAATATCTATTATGAAAATCATTTTTGCCGGTACGCCGCATTTCGCGGCCAGCGCGTTGGCTGCGCTGCTCAAGGAACATCAAGTCGTTGCGGTGCTGGCCCAGCCGGATCGTCCGGCTGGACGAGGTATGCAACTGACAGCCGGTCCGGTGAAACAGCTTGCGCTGCAGCACGACTTGCCAGTATTACAACCCGCTACGTTAAAGACGGAAGAGATACAACGTACGTTGGCCGCGCTGGAGGCCGATGTGATGGTGGTGGCGGCATATGGTTTGATCTTGCCGAAAGCGGTGCTGCAACTCCCGCGTTATGGCTGTTTGAACATCCACGCATCCTTGCTGCCGCGCTGGCGCGGAGCCGCGCCGATACAGCGCGCGATACTGGCGGGCGATACCGAGACCGGTATCACCATCATGAAGATGGACGAAGGGCTGGATACTGGCGATATGTTGCTGCGCAACGCCTGTCCGATCGAAGCAACCGACACCGGGCATACTTTGCACGACAAACTGGCTGGGATGGGTGCGAGCAGCATCCTCGAAGCGTTGCGGCTGCTGCAAGAAAACCGTTTGACGCCGATCAAACAGGACGATGATGCGGCATGCTATGCCGCCAAGCTGGTCAAGAGCGAAGCACAGATAGACTGGCGGCAGGATGCGCGGCAAATCGAACGTGCGGTGCGCGCATACAATCCCTTTCCGGTGTGCCATGCCAACCTCAATGGCATGCCGATAAAAATCTGGCAAGCCAAATTATGTGCCGAAAAACAGGGTGATCCGGGCAAGGTCCTGGCAGTGGACAAGCACGGCATCACGGTGGCATGCGGCAAAGACGCATTGCGCCTGGAGGTGTTGCAGCGTCCGGGCGGCAAGGCGCAATCCGCAGCCCAGTTATTGCAAGCGATGCCGATCAAGGCGGGCGATCATTTTTCAGCGAATTATAACCAGCCACCAGGTTGTCGTTCTTTGACAACCTAGTGGAATGGCCAGGGGTTTCATCAGATGCACAACATACAACTTGCAGCGAGCCAAATCATTCAGCAAGTGCTGGTGGACGGGCGCAACCTGAATCAGGTGCTGGATGAATCGCTGAGCAGGAAGGCAGTCTGGACACCGGCTCAGCGCGCCGCCTTGCAGGATTTAAGCTATGGCACGTTGCGCTTCTATGGACAGCTGGATGCGCTGCTGGGTGCATTGTTGCACAAGCCGCTATCGGATCGGCGTATCTACTACGTGCTGCTGGTGGCACTCTACCAACTGCAATACAGCAAGGCCGCGCAGCATGCCGTGGTCGATCACGCGGTGCGTTCAGCGCAGATGTTGAATGCGAAAGTAAGCGGATTGGTCAACGCGATCCTGCGCAATTTTCTGCGCAGCCAGGATGTTATGCTGGAGCGCGCCGCGCAGCATGCGACGGGGCGATATAGTTATCCGCAATGGTGGATAGATGAACTGCAAGCGCAATATGGTGAACGCAGCGCGGCGATGCTCGAAGCCGGCAATCAGCACCCGCCGATGACCCTGCGCGTCAACCAGCGGCGCAATACGACGGCGGATTATTTGGCGCTGTTGAACCGGCATAATCTGTCTGCAAGGCTGATCGAGCCGGATGCGTTGCAACTGGACAAGCCGGTGCCGGTTGACAAGTTACCGGGATTTTTTGACGGGCTGGTTTCGGTGCAGGATGCCGGTGCGCAATACGCCGCACGTTTACTTGACGTTCACGACGGGATGCGCGTGCTGGATGCCTGTGCGGCACCGGGCGGCAAGACCGCGCACATCCTGGAACGTGCAGCGGTGGATATGGTGGCGGTCGACAAGGACGCAAAACGTTTGCAGCGCGTCGCAGAAAACTTGCAGCGCCTGGATCTGAGCGCGCAACTGGTGGCCGGGGATGCAGCCGAGCCGCAAGAGTGGTGGGATGGCGAGCCGTTTGATCGTATCCTTGCCGATGTGCCTTGCTCGGCTTCAGGCGTGGTGCGTCGCCATCCGGACATCAAGTGGCTGCGCCGCAGCTCGGATATTGCCGGTTTCGCCGCGCAACAGCTCCAAATTTTGCGCGCGTTGTGGCGGCTGCTGGCGCAAGATGGTAGATTGCTCTATACCACGTGCTCGGTTTTTCATCAGGAAAACGAACAAGTCGTCGCGGCGTTTCTGGCACAACAGCCGGATGCGAGGCGGTTACCGATTTCCTTGGCTAACGATAACGAGGGTCAGCTATTGCCCAATGATCAGCATGACGGATTCTTTTATGCCTTGCTGCAAAAAATTGCTTAGCGCGCTGCTGCGCAGCGTGCTGCTTGTCTGGCTGAGTGTCGCAGCAGCCCAAGCGGAAGGCATTTCCGTCAACAAGGTCGAAGTGCGCTTGGGCGAGGAGGGCTACCAGCTTTCCGCCAGTTATAACATCAGCCTGAATTCCGTGGTGCAACAGGCGTTGTCGCGCGGCATCCCGCTTTATTTTGTTGGCGAGTTTTCAATTACACGTTCCCGGTGGGATTGGCTGGATAACGCGCAGCAGGCAGTATCGCGCGGGATCCAGTACTACTTTGTGGACAAGCCTAAACTGACGCACTGGTCCTGGCTGGATGCCGGGATTTTCAAAGGCGAGCAGACTGTCAGGCTTTCTTACAACGTGCTGACGCGGCGCTACCGTATTTCGCGAGGTGCGCTGTTCCAGAATTTTGAAAGCCTGGAAGAGATGCTAAACATCCTGGCAAGACAAAACTCCGCAGCCATTCCCGCAGAGTTGATGAAAAAGGACGGCAAATACATGGCTGCGGCGCGATTGCGGCTGGACATCACGCAGTTGCCCAGGCCGCTGCAGGTGAACGCGCTGACAGGCAACGATTGGACGCTTGATTCCGCCTGGTATCGCTGGGTGATCAATCCGGCGGAAATTACCCCACACATCGAAAGTAAAGCGGAGTGATGTCGCGGTGAACTACCTGATTGTTATTAGTGTCGCCGTTGGCGGGGTGCTGCTGTATTTGCTGTCCGGCAGCAGTGCCAACACCGAGGTGTTTTCCACCAACTATTATGGCCTGCTTGGGCTAACAGGCCTTCTTGCGCTGGGTTTGATGGGGTTGATCGGCTACCAGTTGTGGCGATTGAGCATCAAACTCAAGAACAGAGTGTTCGGTGCCAAACTCACTTTGCGTCTGGTGGTTTTTTTCACGCTGATCGCGGTGCTGCCGGGCATTTTGATCTATGCGGTGTCGGTTCAGTTTTTGGACAAGAGTATCGAGTCGTGGTTTGACGTGCGCGTTGAAAAGGCTTTGGAGGGAGGGCTCAATCTCGGCAGAAGCGGGCTGGAAAACAGTTTGAATGAACTTACAAAAAAGGCTCAATTTACCTCGTTATTGCTGGCGGAAAAATATCCGGAGCAATATCAAAGCGCATTGGATCAATTGGTGGATGAAAAAGTGGCACAGGAAGCGGCAATTTTCACCATAAAAGGAAGCTTGATTGCCTCTTCCTCCGGCGGTAAAGGGCGTTTTCCGGACACGCCCGATGGGGATCTGATGCGCTTAACGCTGGACAAGGGCGGGTACGCAGTGATTGATACCCTGCCGAACAAAGGGCTGACACTACGCACATTGGTAACGGTGAATTCCAATAAGCGGGCAGGAGGGCGATATGTGTTGCAATTCATCCAGCCGGTGCCGAAACAGGTCGAGGCAGATGCCGAGACCGTGCAGACGGTTTATCGCGATTATCAGGAGTTGACACTCTCGCGTCTCGGCTTGAAAAGGCTGTATGCGATCACTTTAACGCTGTCATTGCTGGTGGTGTTGTTGACTGCGGTGTCGACGGCATTCTTTCTCAGTGAAAGATTGGGCTCGTCGCTGGAGGCATTGGCGGAGGGGACGCGTGCGGTGGCGCAAGGCGATTTTACCGGGCAATATCCTATACGCAGCAGTGACGAGTTGGGCGCATTGACGGGCTTGTTCAACCAGATGACGCGACAGTTGTTTGAGGCGAAGCAAGTCAGCGAACAACAGCAGCGCATAGTGGAAAGTGCCAAGGTGCATTTGGAAAGCGTATTGAACCACTTGTCTTCCGGAGTGCTGGCACTTGATCATGAATTGCGCTTGCGCTCGGTGAATGCCAGTGCTGCTCAAATCCTTGCAGCGCCGTTGCAAGAAATGCAGCGCTTGTCGTTAAGTCAAATTGCCGAGAAGTACACTCTGCTGAGATCTTTCTGCCACACTGTCATGGAAGCTTTCGGCGAAACCGATAGCGGCGAATGGCAGCGGCAGATAGAACGCATGAGCAGGAATGGCACCCAGATTCTGCTGATACGTGGAACACGGCTGCCGCAAGGTGGGGAAGCCGGCTATGTGGTGGTGTTCGATGATATCAGCCATCTGTTGCAGGCAGAGCGGCAGGCGGCATGGGGCGAGGTGGCGCGCCGGCTGGCGCACGAAATCAAGAATCCGCTCACCCCGATACAGCTTTCGGCGGAGCGCTTGCAGCATAAACTCAGTGACAAGCTTGATGAAAACGACTCGCAACTATTGCGGCGCGCCACGCAAACCATCGTCAGCCAGGTAGCCGCGATGAAAAACATGGTGAACGATTTTGCCAATTACGCGCGCGGCCCTGCATTAAAATTGTCGCATCTGGAAGTGCATAAACTGATCAAGGAAGTGCTGGGCTTGTATGAGACGAATGCCATTCACATCGTATTGAAGCTGGATGCATTGCAGAGCGAGGTCAACGGAGACGCGACCCGCTTGCGGCAGGTCATTCACAACCTGCTGCAGAATGCGCAAGACGCGTTGCAGGGCGTCGCACAACCGCAAATAACACTGCACACCGAAACGCAAAACGGAGAAATCCATCTGTGGGTCGAGGACAACGGCGCGGGCTTTTCAGAGAGCGTGCTGTCGCGCGCCTTTGAGCCATACATGACGACCAAGGCCAAAGGTACCGGATTGGGGCTGGCAATCGTGAAAAAGATAGTGGAAGAGCATGGCGGGCATATCGCCATTGAAAATAACGTGAGCGGCGGGGCACGCATCAGTATTGTGCTGCCGCTGATCGAGGAGACATGATGGAAAGCAAACAGATTTTGGTGGTGGATGATGAAATCGGCATCCGCGAATTGTTGTCGGAGATCCTGTTTGATGAGGGTTATCAAGTACACATGGCCGAAAACGCCGAGCAG
>JADGRM010000159.1 GCA_017880945.1 Gallionella sp.
CAACGCGGCAGGTTTGCCGACAAAATCGGCCAAGGCGTGCTCCAACTGTTCATGCGGCTGCGTGTGCCCGCTCACCAGATGTGCCGCACCCGCGCCCGCGCCATACAGCTGCGCGCCCTGTTGCAAGGCGGCGATCAGCTGCGGGTGATTGGCCAGGCCGAGATAATCGTTACTGCAAAAGGACAAATAGGGTTTGCCATCCACGACGATATGCGGTGCCTGGGGACTTTGCAGTGTGCGCCGCCGACGCAGCAAACCTTGTGCAGCGCGTTCGTCCAACCCGGATTGAAGTGCTGCAAAAGGCATCAGTCTGTCCAGGTTGCTTCAGGATATCTGTTCTTTGTTGCGCAGCTCGACGTATTTTTTATGGAATTCGCTGGCCGCATTTTTCATGTGCGCGACGAATTCTTTATGAGCAGTCGCGCGGCTAAAGGTATCCGCCATCGTGGTCATCATCTGGAAATAGAACTCGGCCATTTCATCCACCATCATTTCCTTGGTCCACAGATCAATATGCAAAGCGGATTTTTTGTTCGCATCCCAGAAAGCCAGCATCATGGCTTTGGCTTGCTGCGCTTCTTTAACGCTGGAGTCGGTCGCGGTCCATGCAATTGAGTTGGGATGATTATTGGGATCCATGCGAACATCGATGGTGATGGTTGAATGCCTCATTTATGGGGTTCCTGTCAGTGGTATTGCTATGAACGTTATTTTGTCTTGATGCCACGATATATCATCATTGCTGCACGGCTAATGGATACATGCCCAGTTTTTCCAGCAACGCACGATCACGCTCCGCTTCAGGGTTGCCGGTGGTGAGCAATTGCTCTCCATAGAAGATCGAGTTCGCGCCGGCCAAAAAACACAACGCCTGTATCGCATCCGACATTTGCTGCCGTCCTGCCGACAACCGCACCCGCGCAGTCGGCATCGTGATGCGCGCCGCCGCGATGGTGCGCACGAAGTCCAGCGGATCGAGATCCTCGGTTTGCGCCAGCGGCGTGCCCTCCACTTTCACCAGATTGTTGATCGGCACGCTTTCGGGATAAGGCTCGAGATTGGCCAGTTGCGCGACCAGACCCGCTCGTTGGGTAAGGTTCTCGCCCATGCCGACGATGCCGCCGCTGCACACGTGCATGCCGGCTTTGCGCACCCGCTCCAGGGTATCAAGGCGATCCTGGTAGTCGCGTGTGCTGATGATGTCGCCATAAAATTCCGGCGAAGTGTCCAGATTATGGTTGTAGTAATCCAGCCCCGCGTCACGCAACTGTTCGGTCTGCTTATCATTCAACATGCCCAGCGTGGCGCAGGTCTCCATGCCCAAACCGCGCACCGCCTTGACCATCTCGACCACGCCTGCCATATCCTCTTCGCTGGGTTCGCGCCATGCGGCACCCATGCAGAACCGATCCGCGCCGCTTTGCTTAGCGGCAAGCGCGGCAGCGACCACCACATCCACATCCAGCATCTTCCTGTTCTCCACTCCCGTGGAATGGAACGCCGATTGCGGGCAATAGCCGCAGTCTTCCGAACAGCCGCCGGTCTTGATCGACAACAGCGTGGAGAGCTGCACCGCGTTCGGATCGAAATTCTCGCGGTGCACCTGCTGCGCGCGGAACATCAGATCGGCGAACGGCAGTTTGAACAAAGCTTCAACGTCTTCCACGCTCCAGCGTTGCGGCGTGGCGGGCCGTTTGCCAGGTTGTTTGACAGGACGGATAAATTCGATACTCTGTGTATTCATTTTTGGGTATTCATTTCGGGCTAGGCTGGTTATGCTGGTTGGCAAATGGACTGCGATCAAAGGTAACGTGCAATCATTTTTGAAAAGCTATCATCATTGAAAGCCAATCATCCTTGAAAGAGAGACAACTTGTCAATTTTAAGTAGGGGATTTTTGAACATCAGGGCAGGATTTAAGCAAATCCTGCCCGCGCAACCATGCGTGCTGTGCGGCAGCATGAGCCACGATGGTTTGTGGTGCAATTCCTGCGACGCGGCCCTGCCCTATCTCAACGCACCGCATTGTCCGGTTTGCGCCTTGCCGACTCCCGCCGGCGAAGTATGCGGACATTGTTTGACTCATCCGCCATTGTTCGGCAGCACCACCGCGATATTCGGCTATGCCTTCCCGCTCGACAAGTTGATCCAGGGCATGAAGTACGGCGATCAGCTGGCATTGGCGCACGCCTTCGCGAAAAAGATGCTGCAACGCATCGATAAAAGCAATTTTCCGGATTACGTGATCGCCATGCCGCTGCACCCCGCCAAACTCCGTGAACGCGGCTTCAATCAATCGTTGTTGCTCGCCGCAACTGTCGCCCGCGAACTGAAACTAAAACTGCTGCCCAACGCCTGCCGGCGCGTGCGCAACACCCCGCCGCAATCTGCCTTGCCCTGGAAGGAACGCAAAAAAAACGTGCGCAATGCGTTTAGCTGCGACAGGGATCTGGCCGGCAAACGAGTCGCCTTGGTGGATGATGTGCTGACCACCGGGGCCAGCCTGAACGCACTGGCTGAGGCCGTGTCGAAAAAAGGCGCGATTGAGATAAGTGCATGGGTAGTGGCACGAACGATCAGAAAATAGGATTCAGGATTAAGTTAAAAACAGAGCGCCGGTTTTCACGAATCCTCACTCCTCGCTCCTGAGCGTAGCGGTCATAGCTTTAGCTACGTGAACCGCACGGCCTACCCCTTGCGGGTGCAATCCTGCTTCAAAGTTCTTTGAGCTTTTGCCGCACGAACGCCTTCAAATCCGGACTGAGCGTTTGTGTATCGAGAGCGCGCTTGAATGCATCCTTGGCATCAGCATTGCGCTGCAAGGCCTGCAAGGAAATGCCGTAGCCCATCAGCCATATCCCGTTGTTCGGGGCAAGTTGCAGCGCGATCCGATAATGCGCGATCGCCTCGTCGTTGCGATTCTGGCGTTGCAACAAAGCCGCCAGGAATGCCTGGTAATCGGCTTGCGAATTGGCATACGGCAAGGCTTTTTCCAGCGTTGCTGTTGCCTCTGCAACCGCGCCGCGCTCCACCTGCAAGCGCGCCAGCATCATGGTGAAGCCGGTATGATCGGGCTTGCTCTCCAGTCTTTCCTGCAACACGCGTTCGGCATCCGCGCCTCGCTTGCCTTCCAGCAGCAGGGCGACCAAAGCCTGCCGCGCCGCATCATGTCCCGCATCAAGGCGTAATGCCGCCTCATATCCCGCCAGTGCATCGGCGATGCGCCCCTGCTGCATCAACGCTGCCGCCTTGCGAAACTCCGCGTCGGCCTGTTGCGCTAGACTGACGTGCTTCATTGGCAATGTGCCTTGCGCTGTTTTAACGGCGATTTTTTCATGTTGTGCAGCGGCTTTTATTGGCTTTGGCCTGGCTGTCACCTTGGCATGCTTCACTGATACGTCTGGATTTTCGGAAATACTTTTATCATCTGTCAAAGCCTGTCCTGAGCCTTGTCGAAGGGCCTGTCCTGAGCTTGTAGAAGAGCTCTGTCGTGTATCTTGTCGAGGGGTGGAAGGCAAAGGCACCGAGCTCAACTCAAAGCTCAGTCGCGAGGCCGGCAGATTCGCGACTGCAACACCCGATACCGGCGCGACCATATCTTCAGGTTGCTGCTGAAGGGTCAATTTCTCATGCTCGTTAGTACCTGGAAAATTGCCTACACCATCCGGGTGCGATAACCAGCGACTTTCCGCTTGCGGTTTAGTCGATTGGCTATGCAAAGCTAACCCCTGCATGACCTTTGGTGAAATACTCGCTGCCGCGACATTCGAGTTGTGTGTCTGTACCCATTGCCATGCGGCGATCCCGGCCATCAGCACCAACCCGAAAACCAGCAAAGGTATGGTGAAGTTGCGTCTGGAATACGGTACAGCCCGCACCATGGTCTGCTCCGCTGCGGTATGCACACCTCGCTGTTCAAGCTGGTTGAGCACCTGATTGATGACACTCATTGCAGCCCCATCCATGAAATCCCCGCCCACGCAATTCCCAACGACATGACCAACGCCGCACCGGTCAACGCCACTGCCCAGGGCAACCAATCGCGGCGAACTTCTGGCGTGTCCGCTGCCGCATCGCGGATATGCCTGGCCGACACCTGCTGCCTGCCTTCGCTGAATGCCAGCAACAAAGCCTTATGGGAGACGATGTTGACCAGCCTGGGTGTGCCGCCAGTGATACGGTGCAACTTGCCCACTACTCCGGCGCTGAACAATGTTTCACCGGCAAATCCGGCCACTGCCAAACGGTGGCGCAAATAGCGTTCGAGCTCATTCTTGCGCAAGCCCTGCAGGTCATATTGAAAGCTGATGCGCTGCCGCAGTTGGCGTATCGAATGATGCCGCAGGCGTTCATTCAATTCCGGCTGACCAAACAACACCACCTGCAACAGTTTGCGTTTTTCGGTTTCGAGATTGGTGAGCAGGCGCAAAACTTCCAGACTTTCCAGCGGCATCGCCTGCGCCTCGTCCAGGCACACCAGTGCGCGCTGACCGTTGCGCGCACAGTCCAGCAGCGCGCGCGTCAACCCCTTCAGCAGCATATGCTGGTCGGTATCTTTTTCCAGCGGCACGCGAAATTCTTCCGCCAATGCCAGCAACAAGCTGTTCGGATCGAGATAGGGATTGGGAATATAAGCGGTCATGAAGCTCGGCGCGGTCGCGGCAACTGGGGCCGCTTGATCCTGTGTGCCGATCAGCGTGGTGGAATGTCGGCCTTTATTCAGCGTGGCGAGAAATTTGCGGCACAGCAGGGTCTTGCCGTTGCCCACCTCGCCGGTGATCTTGATAAATCCTTCGCCGTTGCGCGCAGCCACCAGCAGGGTATTGAGAGCCTCCTGATAACTGGAGCAAGCGAAGAAAAAACTGGTGTCAGGAGTTAAGCTGAAAGGCAATTCCCGCAGTCCAAAGTGTTGCAGATACATATCTAAGGGAGCTTCATGGTTTTGTGCCCTGCCCCATCATGCCGTTGACACGATCGCGACTGTGCATGATGTCATCAGACCAATCCTTGTCGTTATCCACCACGGTCGGTTTCAGCAGAATCACTAACTCGCGTTTTTCGTTGCGCTGATTGGTTTGACCAAACACCGACTTGGGCAAGCCCGGCAATCCGGAAT